>JBJTIQ010000001.1:0-4257 GCA_046095085.1 Actinomycetota bacterium
ACTTCCCCGAGCGCCTCGGGGAGCTTGCCGCCGTGCGCGCACCCGCGCTATTGGACCTCGGTGTGCGGAGCGGGTGGGCCGGGCTCTACGAGGCGACCCCCGACCACAACGCCCTGCTCGGGGAGTCGACGGACGTGTCGCGCTTCCTCTACGCCACCGGGTTCTCCGGCCACGGATTCCTGCAGGGGCCAGCGATCGGCGAGATCCTGCGTGACATGTATCTCGGGGTGACGACGTTCATCGACGTCACCCCCCTGGATGTCACGCGATTCGCCACCGGCGAGCTGCGCCCCGAGCGCAACATCGTCTAGCGACTACGCGGGGAAGAGCGTCCGGTAGACCTGGATCCACACGTAGAAGACATGCTGGCCGCCGTCCCAGATGACGCAGGCGATGAGCACGATCTCGCCGATGATGAACGCGGCGAAGGCCGGCCATGACCACCACGACCGTGGTGACGGAGTGCGCCTGTGGCGATAGAGGGCGGCGATGAGAGCCCCCAGCCCCGACATGGCCACCTGCGAGCCGACGGCGCCGAGCACGATGGGATTGGTCCCGTAGTACACCGCCTCGGCCGGCGCGAAGAATGCCATGGCTCCGAGGGCCGACACGATCCCGAAGGCGACGGGTGTCGCGAGTACGCCGATGGCCGCACCCACGCGCGTGGCACCCCGCGCGCGCATGACCGGCCAGACGATGACCCCGGAAAACATGATGGGGCCGAGTCGCAGCAGCACGAGCGCGTCAAGCGACAACCGATAGCCATCGGCCGACCAAAACGTCGCGGGACGTCCCACGGCGCGCGAGACCGCGAACTGCAGCACCAGGTAGGTGATGACGGAGATGATGGCGGGCGCGGCACTGTGCAGCCATCGCCCCCCCGGTGCCTGCTGGGGCGCCAGCGTGGCCGCGCTCACGCGTACTCCCCGCGCAACTGCGCCAGCAGAGCCGACCGCTCGGCCCTGGTCTGGGCGTACGCCGGATCATCGGCCACGTTGGACAACTGCTCGGGGTCGATCGAGGTGACGTAGAGCTCCGGCGGCAGTCCACGGTCGTATTCGATGTAGAGGTAGTCGGCTGTGCGCACGGCACGTGATGCGGGCACCTGGTAGGGGAAGTCCTCGAAGTACTCGTAGTAGATCTCCTCGCGCCACTTCACCGGCTCGTCGCGCAGCAGCGGCACCAGGCTGACGCCCTGCATCGACGCGGGGATGGGCACCGCGGCGAGATCGAGCAGGGTGGGCGCCAGGTCGATGTTGAGAATCGGCTCTTCCCGCACCGCTCCGGGATCGGGTATGCCCTCGGGCCACCGGGCGATGAACGGTAGTCGGATGTTGTCGTCGTATGCCCATCGCTTGCCGGTGAGCACATGCTCGCCCCACGAGTAGCCGTTGTCGCTGGTGTAGAAGACCGCGGTGTCGGATGCGAATCCGAGATCGTCGAGTGACGTGACGAGGCGCCCGATCTCGCGGTCGAGGCCAAGCAGGGTCTCGCAGTAGCGCCGGTACGCCGTCTCGAGCCGCCCGGCCGTGCCCTCCCACACGTTGCGGTCCAGCAGGGTCTGGAAGGTGAAGGCTTCGTCGGGGAGCGTGACCGCCACGTCGTCATAGGTGCCGAGGAGGTCGGCCGGCGGAATGAACTCGTGATGCACCGCCTTGTGTGCGAGGAACAGGCAGAAGGGCTTCGACGGGTCTTGCTCCGCAAGCCACGCTATGGCGTAGTCGGTGAGGTCGGTCGTGACGTAGGTGCCCGGTCGCGGCGTCTCGACACCGTCGATGATGAGTGGGCAGTCGATGTATCGACCCTGGCCCTCCTGCACCGTGAAGGTGATGAAGCGCTCGACCCCCGGCAGGTCGGGTAGGTCGCCGGGCATGTGCCACTTGCCGATGTAGGCGCAGCGGTATCCCGCGGATGCGAGTCCGTCGAAGACGGTCGTGGTGCCGGCGATCCACGCGGAGAGGTTGTTCTGTACGCCGTGCCGCGATGCGTACTGGCCGGTGAGGAAGGACGCCCGCGACGGACTGCACAGTGACGTGGTGCAGTAGGCGTGGTTGAAGGTCAGGCCGGAGGCTGCCATCGCATCGAGGGCCGGCGTCTGCAGGAATGGCACGGTGCCCTCGCGGCCCAGGTGGTCGGCCCGGTGGTCGTCGCTGAGGATGACGACGAGATTGGGGGCTCCGGCGGCCTTCGATCGCTCCGCCGCGGCGGCGTCGACGGGGACCGCGACCGGGCGTCCTCCGGTATCGGAGGCACAGCCGGCCAGGCCGAGTGCGGCCGCACTACTGGCGGCGACGCCGAGAATCTGCCGTCGCGTGACCTCCACCGTTCGAGACTAGCGGCGAGGGTTGCGCCTAGCGCGTGAGTGCGCCCTCGCGGTGCGCGCGCTGCGAAGCCGACTCGGCCACGATGACGCCCGCGAGCACGACCAGACCGCCCAGGCCCTGGATGGGAGTGAGCACCTCGCCCAGCATGACGAATGCGATCAGCGCGGCCCAGATGGGCTCGGTCGTGCCCAGGATGCCACCGCGCTGTGCGCCGATGCGTTGCAGCGACATGAGCACGAGGACAAAAGGCACGACGGAGACAGCGATCATGACGATGACGAGGACCCAGACGGGCAAGCCGGTGACGAGCCCGTCGAAGAGCGTCGTCGTCTCGCTCAGCAGCGCCCACGGGAAGTTCCACCAGGGAGCCAGGATGCTCCAGGTCACCGTGGCGACAGCGAAGCCGTAGAACGCCAGGCTCATGACGTCGCGTCGCTTGGACCCGGTCTCACCGAGGAGGAGGTAGGCCGCGAGTGCTGCAGCGGTGATCAGGCCGAAGAGCAGGCCGAGGGGGTTCAACGTCCACCCTGCCCAGGCCTGTGACACCAGCACGAGGCCGCCGATGACGAGGGCGAGAGCGGTCCAGATGGATCCGCCCACCTTCTCCTTCTTGACGAAGCGAAGCCACAGCGCCACGAGCACGGGGGCGAGGAAGGCCAGCAGCGCCGCGATCGCCACCGGCAGATAGGACACCGTGACGAAGTAGACATAGGGGGTGACGCCGTAGGCGAGGATGCCGAAGAGCAGGAGGAAGGGGATCTCGCTGCGACGTAGACGCAGGGACGACGGGTTCTTGATCAGCAGGAAGATCAGGAGCAGGAGGGCGCAGCCGATCGTGCGAGCCTCCGTGACGTGAGCGGGAGTGAGCCCCGCCTCGATCTGGGCCTTGGCCACGCTGCCGTTGACGGCGAAGAGAAAGGCCGCAACGAGATACATGACGGCGCCAATGACCTGGTCGCGCGTCGAGGTCGGGGCGACGACGGTGGGCGATAGGGGTTCGATCGGGTCGGGAGCACTCATCGTCCTCGCTCCGCGAGGTAGACGCCGACGAGCACCACCAATCCGCCGATGATCTGCGCGGGTGTGAGCACCTCGGCCAGGGCGATCCAGGCGATGATCGAGGCAATGACGGGCTCGAGCATGCCGACGATGGACGCTTGCGCGGCGGTGATGTAGGCCAGCGAGACGATGATGAGCGTGAAGGGCAACGCCGTGCCCATGATGATCATCCATGCGGTCAGCCCGCTCAGTGGAAGTTGCGGACCGCTTCCGGCCAGAGGCTCACTGATGCCGGCGAAGTCCGACCAGGGGAACGACCACCAGGGCTGGGCGATTGCCCAGAAGAGCGCCGCCCCGGCCATTCCCCACATGGTCAGCGAGAGGCCATCGCGCTGGATCCCCGACTGTCGCTGGCGCTCGGCCAGCACGTAGAAGAGGGCCAGGGCGAGCGCGGCGCCGAAGGCGGCCAGCACCCCGAGGCTGTTGAGCACGAATCCCTGCCAGATCTGCGCGATCAGCGCCAGGCCGACGATGGCGAGGGCGAGGCCGAGCCACACCGTGCCGCGCACGAGTTGCCTGCGGCCGAACCTGGCCCACAGGACCACGTAGATGGGAGCCGTGAACTCGATGACCAGCGCGATTCCGATGGGCATACGCTCGATAGCGATGAAATAGAGGAACTGGGTCATCGACACACCGATGACTCCGTATGCCAGGAGCATCCCCCATTCGTCGCGATGAATGCGAAGGGCACGCGGGCGCGAGATAAGCACAACGACGAAGAGGATGAGGAATGCACCCGTCGCGCGTATCTCGCTGAGGCGCGCTGCCGATACATCGCTCAGCAGGATGGTCTTCACCACCGTGCCGTTGAGCGCGAAGAGGCAGGCTCCGGCGAGGTAGATGGCGTAGCCGATGATGAGGCGTCGTCGAT
>JBJTIQ010000002.1:0-4938 GCA_046095085.1 Actinomycetota bacterium
TCGAGGGCCTGCGCACCATCGTCGACCTCGACTCGTGCGAGGTGCTGCGCGTCGAGGAGGACGATGACTCTCCACCCATCCCGATGACGCCGGGACCCTACCGGGCCGACCAGACCCACGCCGACGTGCGCTTGCGCGATCTCGCCATCGTGCAAAAGGACGGCCCGTCATTCACTGTCGACGGCTGGGCTGTGTCATGGGAGCGCTGGCGGCTGCGCGTCGGCTTCGATCAGCGCGAGGGACTCGTGCTCCACGACGTCCGCTTCGTCGACGAGGGCAGCGAGCGCACGATCGCCTACCGGATGTCCATCGCCGAGTTGGTGATTCCCTACGGCGACCGGGCCCCCGGAGCGCAGCGCAAGCAAGCCTTCGACACCGGGGAGTTCAGCCTGGGCAACTTCACGAACTCCCTCACCCTCGGGTGCGACTGCCTCGGCGAGATCGTCTACCTCGATGTGGCGGTGGCCGACGCCCTCGGCAATGTGCAGGAGATCCCCCAGGCGATCTGCATGCACGAGGAGGACCACGGGATCCTGTGGAAGCACACCGACCAGACCGATCACGTCGAAGTCCGCCGCTCGCGCCGCTTCGTGGTGTCGTCGATAGTCACGGTCAACAACTACGAATACGGCTACTTCTGGTACCTCTACCAGGACGGCTCCATCGAGTTCGAGGCCAAACTCACCGGCATCGTGCTCACCACCGCGGGGCAGCCGGGCGCCCCGGCGCCCTCGGCCACCGAGATCGAGCCCGGACTCCTGGCCCCCTACCACCAGCACATCTTCTGTGCGCGGCTCGACCTTGACGTCGACGGCGGGCCCAACACCCTCGTCGAGGTGGACTCCGAGCCTCTCCCGCCCGGCCCGCTGAATCCCGAGGGTTCGTCGTATACAACCCGCCAGACCGTGCTCGCCCGTGAATCGACTGCTCAGCGTGAGGTCAACCCCTTCACCGGCCGGTACTGGAAGCTAGTCAACCGCGAGGCGACAGGGCATCTGGGCGGACCGGTCGGCTACAAGCTCGTGCCAGGTGCTGTCACGTGGCCGATGGCGTCGCCCGAGTCCGTCATCGGGCGACGTGCGGCGTTCATGTACCACCACCTGTGGGCAACGCCCAACCGCCGCGACGAGCGATATCCGGCGGGTGAGTTCCCCTACCAGCACCCGGGTGGCGCCGGGCTGCCCGAGTGGACGGCGCAGGACCGCTCTCTCGAGGACACCGACGTGGTGCTGTGGCACGTCTTCGGCACCAACCACATCCCACGCTCTGAGGACTGGCCGGTGATGGCCGTGGAGCGCACCGGGTTCATGCTCAAGCCAGTGGGCTTCTTCCGCCGCAACCCCGGTATCGAGGTTGCCGCTCCCGGCGCTCACTGCCACTGATTGCCGATCGACTGTCCGCTGAGGCTGGCCGGGCGATTCCGCTGCCGTCTGGTCCGCACGCCGCCATACTCGCCATGGCGGCTGGCTTCAGTCCGTCTTACTTAGGAGGCCCACCATGGCAATTCCCACCCGCTCTGAGGTCGAGGCGCTCATCGCCGAGCGCATCGCGGCCGACCCCGCGTTCCGCGACGCGCTGCTCGCCGATCCGCGCGCCACCGTCTCTGCCATCGTCGGCTTCGACATCCCCGACAACATTCAGGTGATCCTCCACGAGGAATCCCTCACCCAGATTCACCTCACCATTCCCTCGGCCGAGGACCTCAGCGACACCGACCTCGAACTCGTCGCCGGGGGGATGTGCTGGAGTGACGTCGGCACTGCAGAAGCCGTGCAAGCCGCTGATGTTTGCACCTGAGGCGTTCTGCACCGTGCGGACCGAGTCGCGCTCGCCTCGCGGCTATCCGCCGAGGCTGGCCGGGCGATTCAGCAGCCGTCTGGTCCGCACGCCGCCATACTTGCCGTGACGGCTGGCGTCAGTCCGTCTTATTCAGGAGGCTCACCATGGCAATTCCCACCCGCTCTGAGGTCGAGGCGCTCATCGCGGAGCGCATCGCGGCCGACCCGGCCTTCCGCGACGCCCTGCTCGCCGACCCGCGCACCACCGTCTCCGCCATCGTCGGCTTCGACATCCCCGACACCGTGCAGGTCGTCCTCCACGAGGACTCGCTAACCCAGATCCATCTCACCATCCCCTCGTCTGAGCACCTCAGTGACGCCGATCTCGAGCTGGTTGCTGGCGGGGGCGGCTGGAGAGGCATGAACTGCGACACTTGTGGCTGACCCACACCACCTTTAGACGGAGGCTCACCGTGGCAATTCCCACCCGCTCTGAGGTCGAGGCGCTCATCGCGGAGCGCATCGCGGCCGACCCCGCCTTCCGCGACGCCCTGCTCGCCGACCCGCGCGCCACCGTCTCTGCCATCGTCGGCTTCGACATCCCCGACAACATCCAGGTGATCCTCCATGAGGAATCCCTCACTCAGATCCACCTGACCATCCCCTCGTCTGAGAACCTCAGCGACACCGACCTCGAACTCGTCGCCGGCGGGGTGTGCTGGAATGACAAAGGGGGATCGGTGCCGAATTACAGTAGTGGATGCGTGCCGCGATAAGGCCCCCGGCCGGAGTACCGGCGGCCTTGTTGCTCCGCTTTCCACGTGCGAGGAACGTGGTGAGCCGGGCGGAGGGTGTTGCCATTCCTTCAAGCTCCCGATGTCTCACGTCAGAGGCGCTTTTTGCTCGGCTGCACCCTCGGCGGCTCCCCCGGCATCTTGGGATAGTCGGGTGGGAAGGGCATCTCACCCAGCCCTCGCTGGTCGATGTCGGCCTGCCACATCGCAAGTAGCGGCGCGATGTCGAAGCGCTCGTCTCCCAGCGAGGCCCACGCATCACCATGTGCGGCAAGCAGCTCGGGAACCGTGCGCAGCGTGAAGGCAGCGGGGTCCACGGTCGGCAGCGCCTCCCACGTGACGGGCGTCGACACGGGTGCACCGGCGCGAGAGCGCACGGACCAGGCGGACGCCATCGTGCGATCGCGCGCCATCTGGTTGTAGTCGACGAAGACCCGCGGCCCCCGCTCCTCCTTCCACCACGCCGTGGTCACGAGGTCGGGCAGCGCACGCTCGAGCTCCCGGCCGACGGCGATGGCCGCATGACGCACGTCGAGGAACTCCCAGCGCGGCTCGATCGCGACGAAGACGTGCACGCCGCGCCCCCCACTGGTCTTCACGTAAGGTTCGGCGCCCCACCCCTGGAGCATGTCGCGCAGTGACAAAGCCGCGTCAACGGCGTCGGAGAATCCGCGGCCGTCTTGCGGGTCGAGGTCGATACGCAACTCGTCGGGGCGATCGACGTCGTCTCGGCGTACGGGCCAGGGGTGGAAGGTGACGCAGCCGAGGTTCGCCGCCCACAGGATGGTGGCCTCGTTTGCGGGGCACACCTGGATGCCCGTCCGTCCGGAGGGGAAGGTGATCTGCGCCGATCCGACGAAAGCCGGTGCGCCCTTGGGCAGGTGCTTGTTGTAGAAGCTCTCGCCGAACTCCCCGTCAATGAGCACGCCATCGGGCCAGCGCTGCAACGTCGTCGGCCTATCCCGCAAGGCACGCAGCAGAGCCGGGGCAACAGCCGCGTAATAGGACGCCAGGTCGAGTTTGGTGATGGTGGAGTCAGCGTCGCGCCACATGGGCTTATCGGGACTCGTGATCCGCACGTGCGCATCCCCGACGGGGACCTCCACGGGATCACCGAATCGGGGGCTCGCCACCGCGCCACCGTACTCGCCAGCCAGTAGCGTGGTCGGGTGCTTCGCGCTGCCCTCGCCTGCGCCGCCGTCGTCGCGACGGCGAGCGTTGGCTTCTCATCCGCCCAGGCGGCGCCTCCGCGGGTCGTGGCCCTGGGCGACTCCTACATGGCGGGAGTCGGGGCCGGCGACTACACCGTTACGGACGACTGTCGGCGCTCGGCGCGCTCCTACGCCGCTGACGCGACCCGGCGTACCGCGAGGCCGCTCACCGACGAGTCATGCCCTGGGGCGCGTATCCCCCAGGTGCTCGAGCAGGCCGGCCTCGTACCTGCCGACGCCAGCACCGTGCTAGTGCAGGTGGGCGGCAACGACGTCGGCTTCTCCTCGATCGCCATCGCGTGTCTCGTGCCACAGGGCGGCAGTTGCCTGGATCGAATCGCCGAGTCCCGGGCAGCCCTTCCAGCCATCGGCGTGGGGCTCCAGGACATTGCGCGGGCCGCGCGCACCCGGGCGCCACGAGCCACCATCGTCTTTGCCGGCTACCCGAGCCTCCTCTCCGGATCTCGCGCCTGCGCGTCATCAGCAATCGGCTCACTGCTCGACATCGCCGAGATCAGGGCCATCATCGAACTACAAAGGCAACTCGACGCGACCATCGCTGCGGCCGCCAAAGCTGCCGGTGCTCGATACATCGACTGGCCCCGCACGGTCGACCAGCATTCCCTGTGCTCCCCCAGCCCGTGGTTCGTAACTCCCTTCTCCGGTGACCCCCAGGACTCGCTCCATCCCACTGCCAAGGCCTACGCGGTCATGGGCCGATCCGTCGCAGACCTGCTGCGCCGCTAGGGTTCTCCCGTGTCCGTCGCCGCCATCACCTTCTGGTTCATCGGGATCTTCCTCGCCCTCTTCGGCCTGGTCTTCGCCCTCTACGGCATGTCGAGCGAGAGGTCCTACTGGGCCCAGCGGGACCCTTCCGGCAATGCAGCACGGGAGGCCACGCCCTTCTCACGGGTCTTCACTCACTTCTGGCGCATCGCCATCAGTGACGAGCGGGCGCCCCTGCGCATCGCCGCCATCGGCGTCACCCTGGTATACCTCGCGATCGTGGCATTTATCTTCGCGATCATTTTCACCGCCACGGGCTGACCATGGCTCCCGCCTTCGTGGCACGGGCCAACGAGCAACTGGCCGGTTACCTTCGGGCCCACTCCCGCCTCAATTGGCTTGTCGACCTTGTGCGGGCGGTCATCCGCG
>JBJTIQ010000003.1:0-12175 GCA_046095085.1 Actinomycetota bacterium
TGTGGGAATTCGGAGGTCCTCGGTGCCTGGCTGGGCTCAGGCGCTCAGCTCGAGGTGTCCGTGGCCTGGGTGGAGAGCGATGAGCGAGGAATCGTAGCCTGCAACTTCCTCACTCCTCGGGGTTTCGTCCGCATCGACTGAGGCAGCCGCGCTACGGTCCAGCCATGACGGATCCTCAGAGCGCTACGAGCACCCGCTCCGCCCAGCAGTCCTCAGACGACTCGGGCACGGGCTCGATGGGGGTGCCCCCGACACTCAAGACTGCTGCCGGGATCACGTGGCGCGTCCTCGTCCTGCTGGCCGGGGTGGCGGTGCTGGGCATCATTCTCGGCACCATCTACATCGTCGTCGTCGCGCTCTTCCTCGCGGCATTCTTCACTGCATTGGCTTCGCCGATCATGAGTTTCCTGCAGAAGCGAGCGCATCTACACAAGGCGATCGCCATGATCCTGGCCATCATCCTGATTGCGGTTGCCGTCGTTGTCGTGCTGACGATTGTTGTTCGATCCATTATCTCCGAGGGTCCGCAACTTGCCTCGTCGTTCCAGGACTCGATGAGCGAGCTGCAGAAGTGGGCCTCAGGTCCGCCGCTGAACCTCTCGGACGACGACTTCCAGGGCTACGTCACCGACGTGGAGAACTGGGGCAAGAACTTCGCCCTCGATATCGGGCAATCGGCGCTGGGCTCGGTCGGCGACATCGTCCTCGGCGGCTCGGTCTTCCTCTTCGGCGTGCTCTTCTTCATGATGGCGCCGCAGACGATCTGGGGCTGGGTCGTCAGCTGGATGCCCACCCGCTCCCGTCCCTACGTCAACACGTCGGGTGACCTGGCCTGGGACTCCCTCTCGGGTTATACCCGAGGCGTTGTCATCGTTGCCCTGTGCGATTCCATACTCGTCTTCATCGGGCTGCTGATCCTTCAAGTCCCGATGGCACCCGCGCTCGCGGCCATCGTCTTCTTCGGTGCCTTCATTCCTGTCATCGGAGCGCCCATCGCGACCTTCTTCGCCGCGATCGTGGCTCTGGCCGAGCGCGGACCTGTCATCGCCCTTCTCGTGGTGGCACTGACCGTCGTCGTCGGTTCCTTCGACGGTGACGTGATGCAGCCCCTGGTGATGGGCAAGGCGGTCAGCCTCAATCCGCTCGCCATCATCATCCTCATCGCGATCGGATCGATCGTCCTGGGCATCATCGGAGCTCTCGTCGCCGTGCCCTTCGGTGCCGCGATCTACCGGGTGATGAAGTACCTCACCGGGCGCGATCCGGAACACCCGCTGCCCGGCCGCGATCCTCCCGACGCCGCGGCGCCGGCTACCACCGCGGCAGCGACTTCCCCGGGTTAAGGATTCCCCGGGGGTCTATGGCCTCCTTGATGCGAAAGTGCAGGTCGCGGGCGGGCTCATCGAGTTCCTCCGCCAGGGCACGACGCTTGAGCAGTCCCACGCCGTGCTCGCCCGTCACGGAGCCACCCACCTCGATGGCCACCTCGAGGATGTCATCGAAGGCCAGCATCGCCCGCTCGGCGGCGTCGGCATCGCCCCGTGGGATCACGATCGTGGGGTGCAGGTTGCCGTCTCCAGCGTGACCGAATGAGCCGATCATCACCTCTCGACGATGCGAGATCTCCTCGATGCGCTTCACGGACTCGGCGAAGCGCGAGCGCGGCACCGACACGTCGTCTAGGAGCCAGTCGCCGAGGGCTTCGAGTGCCGGGATCGCCATGCGACGTGCGCCCATGAGCATCTCCGACTGCTCCTGGTCCTCGGAGCGGTAGGCCTCGGAGGCACCGGCCTCCTCGCATGCTCGCAAGATCACATCGGCGTCCGTCGCGCCCGCGGCGCCGGGAAGGTCGGTCTGGGCCAGCAGGAGAGCCCCCGCGTCTGCGGGAAGTCCGGACGGTCGCCACTGCTCGACGGCCTGCATCGTGGTGCGGTCGAGAATCTCGAGGATGCTGGGCGTCGTCCGTCGCATGATCTCCTCAACTGCCCGACCCGCGACACCCATCTCGTCGAAGACGGCCACAACGGTGGTCGCCGCAGGCGGGAGCGGGCGAAGTCGCAACCGTGCCATCGTGACGATGCCCAGGGTGCCCTCGCTGCCCACCATCAGAGCCGTGAGGTCATACCCCGCTACGCCCTTGATCGAGCGCCTGCCGATTCGCGTAATGCGCCCGTCAGGCAGTACCACCTCGAGCCCAAGCACTGCGTCGCGAGTGACGCCGTACTTCACGCAGCACAGCCCGCCGGCGTTGGTGTTGACGTTGCCACCTATCGAACAGAAATCCTTGCTCGCAGGATCGGGCGCATACCAAAGACCGAATCCGGCCACATGGTCGCGCAATTCGGTGTTGAAGATGCCGGGCTGCGTCTCGACGTAGCCGTTGGCCACGTTGACCTCGAGGACGTCGCGCATGCGCTCGAGGCACACCACGAGACTGCCATCGATGGCGTTGGATCCGCCGGTGAGCCCCGAACCGGCCCCGCGGGGGACAACGGGGACCCGATGCTCATGGCATGCCCGCATCACCGCGCTGACCTGCTCAGTCGACCTGGGGAAGACGACGGCAAATGGCTGACCAGCTGCCGACCCCATCGATCGGTCGAAGCGGTAGGACTCGAGGATGTCGCGATCGGTGACGATGTCTCCGTCGGCAAGCGCTGCCCCGGCTGCTGCCAGGACGGCGTCCTCGGGGCTCATGTGCAACCGTGCACGGTTGCGGCGATCGTGTCGATGGCCAGCTTCGTGGAGCCTGAATCGGAGCCGTAGGGAGCGTTGTTGACCATGACCGCGAAACTCTTCCATTCCCCGTCACGCGCCTCGGTCAATCCGGCGAGCGTATTCACGCCCGTGAGGGATCCGGTCTTGGCGAAGACCTCGCCCTTTGCGCAATTGGCCGGCGGGGCCGCGAAACGGTAGGTCAACGTGCCGCTCTCCCCGGCCACCGGAAGCCCGTCAAACAGCGGACGGAGCTCAGGGTTGGCAAAACCTACGACGAGGTCGAGGACGTCGGTCAGACTCCGGGCGGTCAGGCGGTTGCTGGAGCTCAAGCCACTGCCATCGACGAGGCGGAGTCGGCTTGCCGCGATCCCGAGCTCGCCTAGGGCCTCTCGAGCGGCTGATGCCGAGCTCGTCCATGTCGCGGGATACCCGCGCGCCAGTGCTACCTGGCGGAAGAGGATCTCCGCGACGTTGTTCTCGCTGACGCGCAGCATCAACTCCACCGCGTCGCGAAGCCGGTTGTCGTCGAAGGAGGCGATCTCGGCAGCGTCATCTTCGGCCAGTGCCCGACCCGCGTAGGAGACGGCCACACCCTTGTCTCGTAATCCCTGGACGAAGACAGCAACGGCCGAGGAGGCGGTGTCGGACGAGTACTCCCCCACGATCGCGAGCGGGCGCACAGACGCTGCGTAGGTCGGGCTGTCACCGGGTGCCCATCCCTTAGCGGGCGACGGGTCGGGGAAGAGATAGTCGTCCAAGTAGAGGCGCAGCGATGCAGATCCGCCCGTGCGCTTGATCGAGCGTGCGGTGCGCGACGCGAGACGACGGATATCCGCCGCGGTCAGTATGGGATCGCCCCCGCCCACCAGGATGATCTGATCTCGTGACTTGCCAGCAACGACGCGCGTCACGAATCGGTAGTCGGGGCCTAGGGTGCTCAGTGACGTCGCCGCGGTGATGACCTTCATGGTGGATGCCGGGATCTGTCGCTGGTCGGCACCACGACTGAAGACGTCCATGCCCGAGTCTGCATCGGCGACGTGGATAGTGGTGTCGCTGCCCAGGGCGCCCGATGCCGCCGGACCCCGCAGGTCACGGGCGATGTCAGTGTTGACATCAGCGGTAGCGACCCCGTGGGCGCCGACGAGCCCCAGGGCGCAGACGAGGAGCGCGCTGGCGAAGACGGTGGGCCTGCGCCTGGACGTCACAGACCCGCCTTGAGCCTCATGAGGCGCTCGAAAAGTGGGGCGTATCCGATGGGAGCGATCCGGGCCGCCATGTCACCGGCGTAGGCCTCCGGTCCGATGAGGACGCGGCCCTTGCGACGCTCGGTGCCATCGACGATCTTGCGTGCGGCCACCGACGGCTCGATCACGAGGAACTTGTCGAAGATCGCCAGGCCGGTCTCCCACTCCGCCTCGCTGACCGCCACGCCACGCCGAGCGTTCCGGGCGATGCCCGTGCGGATGCCTCCGGGGTGGACGGCGGTGACGCCAATGCCCCGCGGCTTGAGCTCTTCGCGCAGGGCAAGGCTGAATCCGCGCACGCCGAACTTGCTGGCGGAGTAGGTGGCGTTGCCGATGGGCGCGATCAGGCCGAAGAGCGAGGACATGTTGGTGATGTGCGCTCCGCGGTCGAGGTGCGGAAGGAATGCCGAGGTGACGGCCAAGACGCCGCGCAGGTTGATGGACAGCAGCCAGTCGACGTCGTCCATGGAGACCTGCTCGAAGCGACCGGCCAGGGCGACTCCGGCGTTGTTGACGACCAGCGTGACACGACCATGGGCGTCGATGGCCTGCTCGGCGATCTCAAGGGCGGCGTCCTTCTCGGTGAGGTCGATGGCGTGGACGCTGACCTCGCGGTCGGGGCGACGGGTCCGCACGGCGCCGGCCACGACCGCCAACCCCTCCTTGTCACGGTCGACGAGCACGAGATGGCTGCCCTGACGTGCCAGGCGCTCGGCGATGGCCGATCCGATGCCACCCGCGGCGCCGGTCACGACAGCGACGCCTCCGTCGATGGCGTAGTGGTCACGTCGCAGCATGCGTGCGCTCCTTCTTCTGTCAGTCCGGTCCGGCGGGGCGGTCGCGCCGCCCCTATCGGACCCGATAGGCATCGGGGTCGAATCGGCGCATGGACCGGGCGAATCCGTGCGTGGATCCCGGCCACAGGGCGACGTTGCGACCGTGTCCATTCTGGTACCAGGAGCTGCAGCCGCCCTGCTGCCACACGGTCATGGCAAGTCGCTGATCGAGTTCATCGCGGTAGGCCTCCTGCCGAGCCGGATCCACCTCGTGGACGAGCCCGGAGGCCACGGCCGGGACGAGGTAGTCGATCTGCGCCTCGGACATGAGCACGACGGAGGAGTGCCCGAGCCCGGTGTTGGGGCCCTGCAGGATGTAGAGGTTGGGGAAGCCGGCCACGGTCGTGCCCTTGTAGGCACTCATGCCGTTGCGATCGAAAGCCTGCGCAAGGGTGTCGCCGTCGCGACCCACGATCCGATCGGCCAGGGGCGGGTCGAGCACCTTGAAGCCGGTGGCCCAGACGATCACGTCGACCGGATGCTCCACTCCGTCGGCGTCGACCACGCCGGTGGCTGTCACGCGTTGCAGGGCCGGAGCCACGTGGACGCTGTCGCGCATGAGGGCCGGGTAGTAGTCGTCGCTGATGAGGATGCGCTTGCATCCCATGTCGTAGTGCGGGGTCACGCGCTCGCGCAGGACGGGATCGGGGATCTGCTTCTCCAGGTGGCGGCGGGCCATGCGCTCCCCCATCGCGCGAAACACCCCCTGCCGCGTGAAGGACAGCAACTGCACCTCGCGAGCCCACGATGACGCCTCGCGCATGGCCCGCTGAAGGGTCGGCGACGACGACAGGAGCGAGCGATACCACGCGGGGACGACCCGGTCGCGACGCGGCAGGACCCAGGGCGGGGTGCGCTGGAGGAGCAGGACCTCCTTCGCGATGGGGGCGATGGCCGGGATGACCTGGATGGCCGATGCGCCGGTGCCGACCACGGCCACGCGCTTGCCGCGCAGGTCGACGTCGTGGTTCCACCGGGCGGTGTGCATGGCGTCGCCGGTGAACTCGTCGGCACCGGGGATCGAGGGGTAGGCAGGTTCGGTCAGGCCGCCGCACGCGCTGATCAGGACGTCGGCGGTGAGATCTCCTCCGCTCGTGCTAACCCGCCACAGCAGCGCCGCGTCATCCCATGCAGCGCGCAGGACTTCGGTATCTAGGCGCAGGTCGGGACCGAGGCCGAAGATCTCGACGACGGATTCCAGGTAGGAGCGGATCTCCTCGTGGCCGGCGAACTTGCGGCTCCACTCGGGCCACGGGGCGGCGGCGAGCTCGTAGAGGCGGCTTTGCACGTCGCACGCGCAGCCCGGATAGGTGTTGTCGCGCCAGGCGCCGCCGACCGCTGGTCCGCGATCGAGGATGGCGAGGTCGACCACGCCGGCCCGGCGCAGCGAGATCGCCGCCCCGATGCCGGAGAAGCCCGCCCCCACGATGCATACGCGCACGTGTTCGCCCACCGGACGAGGGTAACCCCCGCCTCTGGTTGGATTCGGCCATGCCGACGATCCGCTACCAGTTGGTGCAGGGGCTGCACACCGATGAGCAGATCCGCGACCTGCTGACCCGCTCGTGCGTGCTCTTCGCGGACACCCTCGGGGTGCCGGCCGACCGCATCCGCGCGTTCGCCGATGAGGTGCGCCCCCAGGCCGCTGCCATCGGCGGCGAACTCGTATCCGAGGGGGCCGCGGAGGCGCCGTTCTTCGAGTTCATGCTCTTCGCAGGCCGGCCGGTGGAGCACGGGCAGCAGCTGATGGCCGGGTTCACCGACCTCCTCGTGGAGTGCCTGGGCTCGGACCGATCACGGATTCGCGGCAGCGTGCTCTTCGTCGATCCCGATCACTGGTCGATCGGCGGCGTACCCGCCTCGGTCGTACGGCGCGCCGACATCGAGGCTCGCGCCCGGGCGGCCCAGCAGGACGACTAGGTCAAGCACTCAGGCGGGCACTCCCACCACGGCGAGGTCGAACCTGCGCGCCGCCTGTGCCTGACGCTGGTCAAAGGTGACAAATCGCTGGGCCCCCACGACCAGTGCTGAGGCCACATGGATGGCATCGAGACTGCGAACGCGCGTGTCAGCCGCGATGGTTGCCGCGAGATCAGCGAGTGCCGCGTCCATCTCGACGACGGCGAGGGCGCGCCACTCCTGCGCGAAAAGCGACTGAGACATCGTGCGCTCGACAGGGCTGTCGACGAACGACAACCCTCGGCGGACCTCGACCTCTGCGACACGGGACGTGGCGACGAGTGTCGCTTGCCGCATGAGTCCCGATGCCTCGTCGGATCTGTCCTCCACGAGATACCGCGCGAGAAGGATGCTGCTGTCGGCGTACGTGATCACCTGTCGCCCCGATCCTCATCCAGGATCTCCGTGGAGGTACGACCTGCGTGAGCGCGCGCGACAGGCGCCCACGCGACCGTTGCCGTCGGTGCGGCGACTCGGCCTTGCTGGATGAGGGCATCGACGACGGGCGGAAGGAGCGGGGCCTCATGCGAAGGCGCGGACGTCAACTGCGCCACTGGGCGGCCGCGCTCGGTCACGACCACCTGCCCACCGGCTCTCACCACCCTCACGTAGTGGGAGAGACGGGCCTTGAATTCGCGGATCCCGACCTGCATGTAGTCACATTAGGCGCAATATGTGACTACGTCAAGGACGACGTCGCCCCGCCTCGGCAGGCGGCCTAGTTCGTCTGCACCTTGCAGGGGTAGTTGGTCGTCACAGTGCCGTCGGGGCATGTCGTGTTGTTCCAGATGGCCGCCTCGGTGATCACGTCGACGAACGTCGCGCCCTTGAGCTTGGAACCCGGGAGCTTGGCCCGCGCGACAACTATGTTGTGGGCGTGATGTCTGCCCAAACCGCCCCGGGCCGAGGAATGGTCGTGTCGGGAGCCATCGTCACGTGCCTCTACTTCGCGCCAGCGATCGCGCTCTTCGTGTGGTTCGGGACCGCCTTGGCGGGCGGCGAAGACACGGCCGCGTCCATGGTCTTCCCCTTCTGGCTCTTCGGGCTCCTCGCCCTGACCCCCGTCTGGATCGTCGGCATCCTCCTGCTGGGCTTCGGACGCCGGCGGCAGCGCGGCCCGGTGAGGGCCGACGTCGTCGCGTGGGTGCTCGCCCTCGGCGGCATCCCCGCTATCGGCGTGCTGTTTGGACTGCTGCTGTCCCTGATCCAGTCGGTCCCCGTCGGATCGGACGGCAACCTGACGGGCGTCGCTTTCGTGGCCTTCGCGATCAGCATCCCCGTGCTGTTCGTTGCGGCACTTCTCGCGGGAGCGTGGCTGACGTGGGGCCGCCCATCGACAATGGTCACCCACGCGAAGGGGCCCGGGGACTGACGCACGCGTGCCAGGTGGGGGCCTCCGCACCGCGCTAGTCGTCTGGCTCACCCCCGTGCCGACGCTCCGGCAAATCGCTTGTCAGCACCGTTGACCGCGGTTAGCGTGCCCCCACGGCGTCACGCGGAAAGGGCCACCATGAGCGACCAGATGTTCCCCATCCCGACGGACTTCCCGGAGTACAACCCGGACGACATCTCGGGAGTCGGCATCTTCACCAAGCGCCCCGACCTCCAGGGCGACCGGCCTCCCGGCCTCATCGACCTGCGCCGCTACATGTTTCAACTGGGCATGGTGGGGCCCCAATCCTTCGTGGGAGCGCCGTTCGCTCTGACGCCCGAGGACCTCAAAGCCGCCAATGTCGACGTCGCCATCCTGGGTGCGGGGATCGACTTCTCCTACGGCGTGCGCGGGGCCGCCTTCGGCCCGAAGGCCGTGCGCAACGGCGAGCTCTTCTTCCCGCCCGGCTACCCCACGCCGAACCAGCACACGCGAGTCGATCCGGTCAACGAACTCGTGGTCGCCGACTACGGCGATGCTGCCGTCAACAACATGTCCCTCTACGCCTCAATCGAGCCGGTTCGGTCCCTCGTGCGCGAGGTTGCGGAGACAGGGACGATTCCCTTCATCATCGGCGGTGACCACTCGCTGATGTACCCCGATGTCGCCGCACTCGCGGACGTCTACGGCAAGGGCAAGGTTGGCATCATCCACTTCGACGCTCACTACGACGCGACCGACGCAGGATTCGGACTCAACCTCACCCACGGCAACCCCGTACGCAGGCTCATCGAGCAGGGCCACGCATCGGGCCACAACTTCATCCAGGTGGGCACGCGCGGCTGGGCACCCAATGACTCCGACCTGCACTGGATGCGCGACCACGGCTTCCGCTACCACAACATGGCGCAGATCGATAAGTTCGGCTGGGCCTACGTCATGGAGCGCGCTATCCAGGAGGCGGCCGACGGCACCGACTACCTGTTCATCTCCATCGACATGGACACCTTCGATCCGGCATTTGCCCCGGGTGTCGGCACGCCGGAGCCCAATGGACTCACGCCGCGCGAGATGTTCCCGATCCTGCGCCGCCTCGCCGCCGAGAAGAACGTCATCGGCGTGGAACTCGTCGAGGTGGCTCCCACGATGGACATGACCTACCAGACCGGCCTCATCGCCAACCGCGTCATCCGGGAGGTCCTCACGGGCATCGCCATGCGCAAGAAGGGGATTACCGAGCCCTACTACTTCGCAGACGAGGCCATCGACGGCGGGCAGGGCCAGGACTGGCCCCAGCGTCGCTCGTAACCATGGCCACCGACCCAGCTTTAACAACCGAGACCGAGAAGGCACCAGGTCGCCGTTCATCCTTCACCGCCATCGTGTGGCTCGCTCTCGTGGCCGGCTACTCCCTCCTGCTCCTGTCCATCGACGCGATGCACTTCGAGGCGCAGGTCGACGGAGCACTCGTGGCGCTGGCGGGCCTCGCGTGGGTCGCGATCCTTCTCGGCTACTGGCGCGGCATGGCCCGAGCCGCAAGCAAGAGGTCCTATGCCATGGGCCACCTCGGTACCCCTCTGTTTCTCGTCGCTCCGCTGGCCGTGGTCCCGGATACATCGTGGCTGCTTCTGTTCATCCTGCTGACGGCGTACGTCCTAGAACTGCGAACCTTCGCGGCCGGCCACGGCTTCATCTTCTCTCTTGGACTTGTCGTCTTCGTGATCGTGCTAGCCACGGGCGTGATGTCCTACGTCGAGCGCGAGGATCCGGCGTCGGCCCTCAGCGACATTGGCACTTCTGCGGCCTGGACATTCGCCACGCTCTTCCGATTGAGGGCACCGGTCGGCAGTCCCCAGACAGAGGACGCTCAGATCCTCTCTCGTTGTCGGCGTCTGCGCCCTGCTCGCCGCGAGCCTCTTCACTGCTCAGATCGTCACGTGGGTAACCGGCAGCGGCCGCGACAAGGGCAAGAATTCTGAGGCGTCCCCGGAGCTCCTCGCCGAAATCGCTGCGCTACGCGAGGCAGTTGATCGACTCGCCGACGAGCGCTCCAACAGCGGCGACTCGGGGCGCCAGGACCCACCGACATAAGGCCGGGCGTTCACCTGGCGCGAGCCGTGTGATCCAGTTTTAGCCACCGCGGTGGCTCCACTCAAGGGCGGCCTTTCGATGGGCCACCTCACGCCCGGTAGTCGAGTCGCCTCGGGTCGATGTAGAGCGGATCGGTGATGCCCTGCCGGCGTGCGGCCAGGCCGGCGAGAAGCGAGCGAATGAGTCGATCCACGAGGATCCCTGTCGTCTGGTGGGCATCGTCCATCAGCGGGTTGTACTCGATGAAGTCCGCCGCGACGATCTCGCTGTTGATCGCGAGTGCACGCACCAACTGCAGCGCCTGGGCCGCCGTCATGCCGTCGGGATCCTGCGTCCCCACGCCTGGGGCGTATGCGGGCGAGATGGCGTCGATGTCGAACGACAGGTAGACCATGCGCCCCTTGACCTCGCTCAGGATCCGCTTGAGCGCTGTCTCCCAGCCCAGGGTGTCGGCTTCCGCCTGGAAGTGGGTGCGCACCTTGTTCTCGCGGAGCCACGCGAGATTGGCGTCACCGGGACCCTGGCCGCGCAGGCCCACCTGAACGAGGTCGTCGCCCTTGAGGATGCCCTTGTCGACAGCGACCCTGAGGAAGGAGCCATTGTGGACCGTGCGCCCGAGGTCCGCCACGTAGGTGTCCACGTGGGCGTCGACGTGCACGAGCATGATCTGCCCCGGACCGTACTTCCGGGCGAGCGCGGTGACGTAGCTGTAGGACTGGATGTGCGTCCCACCCACGCCGATGGGAATCGTGTCGGCCGCGAGGATTTCGGAGATCACCTTGTGAATCTCCTCGAGCGATCGCTCGTTTTGGTTCGCGTACGAAGCGATATTGCCGTAGTCCGCGACGCGCAGTGAGCCCCAGTCGACGCCGAGGTACTGGTCGGTGCCACCTGGCGGGAAGCTCATCCAGTCACGCAGCGTGCGCATCTCGTTGGCCGCGTACCGGGCGCCGGGGACGGGGTTGTCGTCGACCGTGAGTCCCACGAGCGCGGCATCCACCTTGCCGGCCTTCAGGTCAGCGGTGTTCATCGCCAGCGGCGCTCCCAGGAACGTCGGGAAACCGCTCATGAGAACCAGGCCGCCCGCGTAGCGCTGCGGGTCGAAGACGCCGGGCTCCCGCCGGGGATCACCCGAGGTATCGCGGCGCATCGTCATGGCGTCGTGCTGACTGCCCAGGCGGTTGACCAGGGGGTCGCCCGGATCCCGCCATGGCCACCAGTCGGCCGGGACCGCGCCGTCGAGGAGGTTGGCGTCTGCGTTGTCCTGGGTCACGAGCGGGACGCTAGCAACCCTGTCACCCCAGTCGTCAACCGTGTTCCCTGGGCCGGCCCACAGGGCATCGCCACACGCCAGGTCACGAAAGCCAGCACCCCCGCCCGGACGCGCCGGGCAGGGGTGCTGGAAGGGAACATCACGAACGCCTCCAGCGGGACGCCGTACTGCAGCGCAATCGAGATCGCGATGGAGAAGGCATCCATGACACCGGCGAGCGTGGAGCCCTGCTTGCCGAGCTTGAGGAAGACCTCGCCCAGGCCATCGTCGGGGTAGGAGCCGGCCGTCATGTAGCCCTCGGCGCCGGCGACGCTGAACGACGTGGTGCGCGACGGACGGGACTTGGGCAGGCGCTGACGCACCGGCCGGTGCTCGATGACCACGGTCTCCTCGACCGCGGCATCGGCGGACTTGGCCTTGGCATCGGACAGGGGCTGACCGACCTTGCAGTTGTCGCGGTAGATCGCCAGCGCCTTGCAACGCTGAACGACTCGGCAGGGCGAGGCCAAGTTGAGACGCAGCCGAGCTCCCCACCGTTGCTGCGACCAGTTCCGCGCGTTCGATGTGCCTCAACACCCAGCGCCAGCGGGCGTAAACCCGGCTTAGGGCTTGACGTAACCGGTCGCGGCTGGTCGGCTCAGGGGGGAGGCCGCCACGAACGCCACCCCCCGAGCGGCCT
>JBJTIQ010000004.1:0-11713 GCA_046095085.1 Actinomycetota bacterium
GCGGCGAGCCCGGCGGCGATCAAGGCCGCACCAGACGCAAAAGCCGCAGCCCGCACAGCAGGCACGCGTCGACGCACCGCGAACCCCGTCCCCGGAAGCCACGGTGCACTCCCGACAGCACGCCTCGCCTACGACCGTTAATGGTCGAGATCCAACGTGCCGCCATCTGACCACACGTTGATCAGAAAGGGAAGCGGCGGCCGCAAGCTACGCCGCGAGGCCCTCGATCAGTTCAGAGCCGCCGGATTCCCACGCGTCGACCACGCGCTGCTTCCACCACCGTGCACGGTCATCGCCCAGCAGATCGCGTGCCGCCATGAGCGCATCGAGATCAGGAGCGACGCGCCCCACCTCGAGATAGCCGTCATGGGGTACGCGCGGATCCGACACCACGTCGCGCGCGAGCAAGGCACCGGTGCCCAGACCGCAGGCAGGCGGCTCGCCCGCGAGCGCTGCGGCAAGTGCCAGTCCCGCCGACAGGCCAACCGCCGAGTCGAGCGCACCGCTCACCACGACGGGGCCACCCCACTCGCGCGCGAGCGCGAGCGCCGCGGCAACGCCCCCCAGCGGAGCGACCTTGAGGATGACGATGTCGGCCGCCTCGAGCGCCCGCGGATCGGCGAAGCGCACGGACTCGTCGAGCGCGATGGGCACGTCGGTGCTGCGGCGTAGCGCAAGCGTCTCCTCGACCGTCGGGCACGGCTGCTCGACGTATTCGAGGTCGTACGCCGCGAGGCGGCGTAACGCGCGCTCCGCGGTCTCCGCCGACCATCCACCATTGGCATCGATGCGCAAGCGGGCCGGGTCGGTGCGACCCAGCGAGCGCAGCGCCGTATCGGCTGCGTCGCGCACCGCCACGAGTCGCGCCTCGTCGTCGGCGAGCACTTCGCCGAGCGCCGCGACCTTGACCTTCAGCGTCGAGCACCCGTGCTCAAGCACCGCGCGTCGAGCCAGCGAGCCCGCATCGGCCGCAGGCAGCGCCGGGATGATCGCGTTGACCGGCACCCGGTCACGCAGCGGCTCAGGCCATGCGCCGAAGGCCGCCTCGGCCGCCGCGGTGAGCCACAGCGCGCAGCCCCGCGGGGAGTAGTCGTCGAAGGGCGCGAACTCGCCCCACCCGCTCGGGCCTCGAAGGAGCACTCCCTCGCGCACGGTGATGCCGCGGAAACGGTGCTCCAGCGGCAGGGCATAGGGCACCGCGTCGTGCAGGAGATCCTGGACGGTGACAGACACGGGCTACGGGCGCTTGGGGAACTTCGTGAAGTCGGGGGAGCGGCGTTGCGCGTAGGCGTCGCGACCCTCCTGCGCTTCTTCGGTCATGTAGAAGAGCAGGGTCGCGTCACCGGCCAGCTGCTGCACTCCGGCGAGTCCGTCGTCGGCAGCGTTGTGCGATGCCTTGAGCATGCGCAGCGCCAGCGGCGAGAGCGTGAGCATCTGCTGCGCCCACTCGACGGTCTCCTTCTCGAGATCCTCGATCGGCACCACGGAGTTGACCAGCCCCCAGTCGTAGGCCTGCTCCGCGCCGTATTGCCGGCACAGCATCCACACCTCGCGCGAGCGCTTCTGCCCGATCGTGCGGGCCAGCAAGCCCGAGCCGTAGCCGCCATCGAATGAGCCCACCTTGGGGCCGGTCTGACCGAAGCGTGCATTGGAGGCGGCGATCGTCAGGTCGCATACGACATGGAGCACATGGCCGCCGCCGATGGCGTAGCCCGCGACCATCGCGACCACGGGCTTAGGCGTGCGACGGATCTGGACCTGCAGGTCTAGCACGTTGAGCCGCCCGATGCCCTTCTTGGCGATGTCGTCGTCGCCGATATAGCCGTCGTCGCCGCGGATCATCTGGTCGCCGCCGCTGCAGAAGGCCCAGTCGCCCTGGCCGGTCAGGACGATGACGCCCACGCTGTCGTCATCGCGCGCGCGGTTCATCGCATCGGACAGCTCGAAGAGGGTCTGCGGTCGAAACGCGTTGCGCTTGTGCGGTCGGTTGATCGTCAGCTTGGCGATGCCCGCGGCGTCGCCGGTCGACAACTCGTAGCGGATGTCGGTGTAGTCGCCCGTGCTCACCCACTCGCACGCCGGCACGATGCTGGAGAAGGAGGGATCTGTCAGGGCAGGGCTTCCCTCGGGGACGACAGGAGGCAGCGGGTAGCGCGTACGCGAGTCGAACTCCTGGCCCACGATGCCTCCCTTGTCGGCGGACTGATGCCGGCGCGCCCCCCAACCTAATCAGGCCTACCCTCGTGCGCATGGCGGCACTCCCCTTACGCACGGTGGATGTCGCACCGGGCCTGGCGGGCCTCGCCGACGTCAACGCGGCCCTCACGGCACGACTCGATGGGGACGGCCCGCCGTTCGCCCTGATCCCGCAGCCCTCGCGCCATCTCACCGCCGAGTACGTCCGCATGGTCACCGAAGCCGTGCGCCCCGGAGTGCCCGTCGATGAACCCGATGCGGCACTGGTGGTGGCCACCAGCGGCTCCACCGGAGACCCCCGGGGCGTCGTCATCACTCGCCGCAACCTCCAAGCGGCGGTGACCGCATCGTGGGAGCGCATCGAAGGCCTGCGCGAGTGCGCGTGGGTGCTCGCGCTGCCCGTGACGTCGATCGGCGGCTTCGGAGCACTCGTGCGCGCCCACATTGCGGGCACACCGCTGCATGCGATCGCGTCGATCGGAGGTGCGGCACCCTTCGATCCCTTGGATCTCGTCGCGCTCCCCGTCGACGAGCCCTTCGCCATCTCGCTCGTGCCGACGCAGGTGGCGGACATCCTGTCGTCACCGGACGCCACCGACTGGCTCACGCGCGCGACCGCCGTGATCGTCGGCGCGGCCGCCATGCCCGACGACCTGGCCGCGCGAGCGCGTGGTGCCGGCGTACGCCTGGTGACGACCTACGGCATGACCGAAACGACCGGCGGGTGCGTCTACGACGGCATCCCGCTGCCCGGCGTCGGTATCGACATCGTCGATGGACTCATCGAGGTGAGCGGTCCCTTGGTCGCGGCCGGCTACCGCCAAGGCAACGGCGGGTTCACGGGATCAGGGGCCTCGCGCCGATTCCGCACGGCCGACCGCGGCGAGTGGCGCGACGGTCGACTGCACGTGCTCGGTCGATCCGACGACGTCGTCACCGTCAATGGCGTCAATGTCGCCCTCGGTGCGATCGAGGCGGTGGTGCGCACCGAACTCGGTGTTCGCGAGATCGCCGTGGTGGCGGTCCCCGACGAGCGCCGGGGCCACCGGATCATGGCGTACGTCGTGATGTCGGATCCCGCCGGCCTGCCCGCCATCGCTCCCCTCGTCGTCGAGCGACTGGGCGGAGCAGCCCGGCCCGAGGTCGTCGACGTCGATGCGCTGCCACTCCTGCCCAATGGAAAGATCGACCGTCGCGCGCTCGCCGAGCGTGCGTTTCGCGACTAGCGCGACGAGGCGGAGGAATGGCCACAGCGGCGCAGTGGATCGAGGGTGCGCGACCCCGCACCCTCGGTGCGGCCATTGCCCCGGTGCCGACGGCGACCGGCGTCGCGGCAGCCGCTGAGTCGTTCCAGCCGGTGCGTGCCGTGCTCGCGCTTATCGTGCTCCTCGCCGCGCAGGTCGGCGTCAACTACGCCAACGACTACAGCGACGGCATCCGCGGCACCGACGACAAGCGCGTGGGTCCGGTGCGCCTGGTCGGGCAGGGGCTGGCGTCACCAGCCGCCGTACGCGCGGCGGCACTCGCCAGCCTCATCGTCTCCGCCATCACCGGACTAGTGCTGGTCGCACTCACGGCGCAGTGGTGGCTGCTCATCGTCGGCGCTGCGGCCTTGCTCGCCGCGTGGCTCTACACGGGCGGACCGAAGCCCTACGGCTACCTCGGCCTCGGCGAGGTGTTCGTCTTCGTCTTCTTCGGCGTCGTCCCGGTCGTCGGCACGGCGTATGTGCAGATGCTCTCCTTCGACACCTCCGCCTGGGTCTCATCGATAGGCGTGGGCGCGCTCATCTGCGCGATCCTCGTCGCCAACAACCTTCGTGACATACCGACCGACGCCGCGGTGGGCAAACGCACGCTGGCCGTACGCATGGGCGATCGACCGACGCGCGTGCTCTACGTCGCGCTCGTGGTGTCGGCGTTCGTCGTGATCGTGCCGCTCGCCACGCTGCTCGGACTCGGGCTCGCGTGGCTGGGGCTTCTGGCCGCCCCGCTGGCGATCCGACCGCTGGCCGCGGTCTCAGGCGGGGCGTCGGGTGGCGCCCTCGTCGCCGTCCTGAAGACGACCGGAGTCGTCGTCCTCGCCTACGGGCTCCTGCTCGGTCTTGGCATCGGATTGTCCTGAGTCAGCGGGAACCGGGTCGTCGTCGAAGTCTTCGGCCGTGCGACTGCGCTCGATTCGCTCGTCGATGCGACGGAAGATCCTCGATAGGCCGCGACTGGCCTGATTGCGCGGGCGGTCAAGCACGAAGAAGCTGATCGCACCCGATATCACCAGCGCGACCGCTATGGCAATGAGTCCGCGGAGCGGGGTGACTACCTGGATAGCCAGCCACACCGCCAGCAGGACGGCGACGCGCAATGTGGTGTAGAGGGCAATCCCGCGCACGCCTCCACGTTAGGCGCGACGGGCGGACCCCGCCCGTTCGGGGTTAGGCTGGCGGCGAGGGAGGGAGGTGCTCATGCTTCGCGTCGTGCTCATCCTGCTGGCCATCGCGGTCTACATCTGGTTCGCCATCGACGTGATCCGCACGCCTGCCTCCTCGACCCGGACGCTTCCGAAATACGTCTGGCTCCTCATCGTGCTGCTCCTGCCCCTGCTGGGCGGGGTGATCTGGCTGCTGGCCGGGCGCCCGAAGCCCGACCGCCCACGGCGCGGGCGTCGGCGTCGTGGACCGGTGGCCCCGGACGACGATGCGGCGTTCCTGCGCCAGCTCGACGACGATGCCTGGTCTGAGCGCATGCGCCGCCGCCGCGAAGAGGGCGACGAAGCCCCCGCCTAGATCCCGCGACTCCGCGACCTCACGTGTTGAGTGGCGGGTTGTGCTGCCCGACACTCAACGCGCTGGGGGGGTTGGTTTAGAGGCCGGCGTAGGAGTGCAGGCTGTTGACGAAGAGGTTGACGCCGAAGTAGTTGATCAGGAACGCCGCGAATCCCAGGAGCGAGATGTACGCCGCACGGCGTCCACGCCATCCCGCCGTCGCACGCGCGTGCAGATAGCCGGCGTAGATCACCCAGGTGATGAAGGCCCAGGTCTCCTTGGGGTCCCAGCCCCAGTAGCGACCCCAGGCGTTCTCCGCCCAGATGGCACCGGCGATCACCGCGAAGGTCCACAGCGGGAAGGCGAAGGCGAGGATGCGGTAGGCGAGCGTGTCGAGGCGTGCGGCGTCGGGACGCTCCGCGACGACGCCCGTGACGCGATCGAGCCGCTCGGCGCGCTCGCGCCACAGGTAGAGCAGCGTGATACCCGCAGCGACGGTGAACGCCCCGCCACAGATGACCGCGGCCGACACATGGATCACCAGCCACCACGACTTCAATGCCGGCACGAGTTGGGCAGCCTCCGTGTAGAGCACGGTGACCGCCAGGCCCAGGGTGAGAAGTGTGGCGCCGGTGATGAACAGCCCCAGCCATCGCACGTCGCGCCGGGTCGAGATGACGAGGTAGACGCCGAGGATGCCGGCCGCAGATGCCAGCGAGAACTCATACATGTTGCCCCACGGCACGCGCCCGGCCCACAGGCCGCGCAGCACCAGGCCCACGAGGAGCACGCCGAAGGCCAGCCAGGTGAGTGCGAGGCCGATGTTGCTCGCACGCCGACCGGCCGGGTCGGCGACAGGCGCTGGGGGCGCATCGATTACCGGGGCACCGGCTCCGACCGCCACCATTTGTGGCGTGGATATCCGCTGCCCGCGAGCGGCAAACCCGACGGCAAACGCGATGAAGGCCGCGGTGAGGGCGAACATCGCGGAGTAGACCGCGACGTTGCTCCACTCTGCCAGCGATGTCGCGTTCACGCGCGCGTCCTCTCTCCCAGGGCCTGGGCGACCGCATTGACGTCTTCGCTGACATCGCCCTCGTCGCTGCGCATCAGCCCCGCGGTCGACACAACCGTAACGCCAGCGCCCTCATCGGCCACTCGGACCCACACCCGGCGCCGGCGGATGAAGAGCGACATCATGAGGCCGAGCAGCGCCACCATGGCGCTGATGAGAGCGGGCTCCTTGCCCGGATCGTGCGCGATCTGGAATGACGCCCAGCGCTCGAGGCCGACGAAGGCGATCGTGCCGTTGCCACCCGGGAGGTCCCACGACTGGCCGGGCCGCAGGGCCTCTAGGCCGAGTTGTGTCATGCCCTCGGTCTTGAGCGCATAGACGCTCTGCGGCACGCCGCTGTCGAGCCCCAGGTCGCCGGCCCAGGCCGAGAGAAAGACGGCCGGATCGTCAGGCGCGGGGAAGATCGAGTGCGGTCCGCGGATGTCGTCGACGGCCGCGGTCGGCAGGAAGAGACCCTGGAATCCCAGCGATGGCGTGGCATCCGGTGATTTCAGGACACCCGTGGAGGTGAAGTTGCCGTCCTGGGGCAAGAACACGACCCCGTCCTGATTGACCACGCGACCGAGCGCATCGCGCAGTTCGAGCACCGGCGCGTATCCGTGCCCCACCAGGAAGACCTTGGCTCCGTCGACACTCAAGGGCTCGTTGACTCGGACCATGACTGCCTCTGCCGGCGCACCCGGCTCGGGGCGCACCGAGAGATCGGCCTCGAACAGCCTCGGGGCGCCGCGCTGTGCCGCGGACCGCTCGAAGTCGACGCGGAAGTCGTCGAGGGTGAAGGAGAAAGGCGGGAGGTTGTCGGGGCTGACAAGGCGCCCCCCGCCCCAGGCGTCGTACTGGGTCAGGGTGTCGGAGAAGCCGGTGCCCTCGCGCACGATGACATTGCCCCGCCAGCCGAAGAGCGCGCCGTAGGCGATCGACAGCAGCAGCGCGATGAGCGCGGCGTGGAAGAGCAGGTTGCCGGTCTCGCGCAGGTAGCCCTTCTCGGCGGCGACCCAGCCCGGACCACGGTCGACGCGCCAGCGACGCGCGCGCAGGTCGGCCTCTGCCTTGTCGAGCACCTCGGATTCGGGAGCACGGGTGCTCCATGTGCGAAAGCCCGGCATGCGATCGAGGAAGCGGGGTGGTGGGGGCGGGGTTGCGCGCATAGCCCGCCAGTGGAGGCGGGTGCGCGGGATGACGCAGCCGATCACCGAGGTGAAGAGCAGGAGGTAGATGGCGGCGAACCACGGCGCGGCGTAGACGTCGAAGAAACCGAGTCGGTCGAGCAGCGGTCCCCACGTGGGATTGCCGTCGATCCAGTCAGTGACGCGGATGGGATCGAGGCCGCGCTGCGGAAGGACAGTGCCGGGAATCGAGGCGATGGCCAGCAGGAAGAGCAGGATCAGGGCGATCCGCATGCTGGTGAGCTGCCGCCAGCACCAGCGCAGGAACCCCGCCGTGTCGAGCGGCGGTGGGCCGCCCGGCTCGCGCGCCGTGGGGGTTTCGAGGTCGATGCTCATGCCGCTACCAGTCTGCCGGACATTCGCGCCGCCGCTGCCCGGATGTCAGCCAGGTCACAGGGGGGTCTCGAAACCGGGCACGAGCGTGCGCATCCAGATGGTCACATCGCTCCAGATACCTGTGACGAGGAGTACGCCGATCACCACCAGCATGCCTCCGCCGATGCGCATGATCAGGACGTAATGCTGGCGGACCCACGACAAGGTCCCCGCGGCGTAGCGGAAGGCCAACCCCAGCAGGATGAACGGCAGGCCCAGCCCCAGGCAGTAGACGAACGACAGGATCGCGCCTCGTGCTGCGCTGGCCTCAGAGAATGCCAACGTCTGCACGACGGTCAAGGTCGGTCCGATGCACGGCGTCCACCCGAGCCCAAACAGGATGCCGAGGATCGGTGCTCCCCAGAGGCTGTACGACGGGATCCGGTGCATGCGCCACTCGCGCTGCAGGCCCGGGATGATTCCCATGAAGGCCAGCCCCATCACGATGACGACGACACCGAGGACGCGCATGATGACGTCCTGGTACTGCAGGAGAAGGGAGCCGAGGCCGCCGAAGAGAAGGCCGTAGGACACGAAGACAATCGAAAAGCCCAGGACGAACAGCAGGCTCCCGACGAGCACGCGGCTGCGACGTCCGGCGCCGCCCTCGGCGATCTCCGCGCCCGTGAGTCCCGTGACATACGACAGGTAGCCGGGGGCCAGTGGCAGCACGCAAGGGCTAAGGAACGACAGCACGCCAGCCGCAAAGGCGATCAGGGCCGCGAGCAGCAGCCCGCCACTCGCAACCGTCTGGGCCAATTCGCTCATGACGATGTCGGGGATGCGGAGGCGGGGATCAGGGGCTCGATGAGCCCGCGCAGCGTCGACTCGCTGACGCGCCCTAGGATGCGTCCTGCCACGCGACCCTCGGGATCGATCACCAGGGTCGATGGAATTGCCTGCGGTGGAAGGCTGTCACCGAAGAGCAGCTGCAACTGCCCGTCGGCGTCGATGACGTTGGGGTATGTGATGCCGTAGTTGTCGATGAATGCCTGTGCCGCCGAGACCGTGTCGCGCGTGTCGAGCCCGACGAACTGGACTCCCTCGCCGCGTAGATCGGTCCAGGCGGCCTCCAGGACAGGCGCCTCGGCACGGCAGGGCGCGCACCACGACGCCCAGACGTTGAGCACAACGACCTCGCCGAGGTGGTCGGCCAGCCGGAAGCTGCCTCCATCGAGCGTCTCGCCCACGAGATCAGGTGCCACGGCCCGATCCTCGGCAGGCAGCAGGACGATCGATCCATCACCCGCCACGAAGCCGGTGCCAGGATCGGCGTCGGCCGCGCCACCGCAGCCAGCCAGGGCGGCGGCCAACACAAGGGTCGCCAGGGCCGAGGGCAGCAGGCGCATGACGTCCATGCTCACACGACGCTCAGGCGCCGCGACCCTTGGCACCGGGCAGCAGGTCAGCGGCGGGCTCGGCGTATTCGATGGCCGCGAGTCGATCGCCCTCGAAGTGCAGCGAGGTCAGCGACGCCAGCGAGCACTCGCGGCGACGGGGGTCGTGCCACAGGCGCAGATTCTCCGCCTTCAGCCGCGCGATCCAGATAGGCAACTGATGACTGACGACGACCGCCTCGTGGCCGCGCGCCTCGTCGCGCGCGGACCGCACGGCCGCGTGCATGCGAGATGCGAGATCGTCATAGGGCTCCCCCCACGACGGCGTGAACGGGTTCCACAGGTGCCGCCAAGCCTTGGGCTGCCTCAGCACTCCGTCGCCGACTCCCACGCGTTGACCCTCGAAGACGTTGTCAGCCTCGATCACTCGCGCATCGGTCGCAATCGACAGGCCGTGTGCCGCGGCGATCGGGCCGGCGGTCTCCTGGGCGCGCTCGAGCGGCGACGACACGATGTAGGTGACGTCGCGATCGCGCATGGCCTCCGCGACTCGCAGGGCCATCTCCTGACCGCGCTCGGAGAGGTGGTAGTCGGGCAGGCGGCCGTAGAGCACGCCCTCGGGGTTGTGCACCTCGCCGTGACGCAGCAGGTGCACGACGGTCGCGTCGTCCGCCATGCCGCTTAGGTGGCCTTGCGGCGGGCAGCAGCGCGTCGACGGCTCGGCCGCCAGGTGCCCTCGCCGCTCTCCTCGGCCGCCTGGCGCAACTCGTCGCCGTGTGCGGCGAGGGCGTCGACGAGCGCGATGTGAGTGGGCTCTTCGGCGAGTACGTCGACCCGCAGCCCGTGCTCCTCAGCCGTCTTGGCGGTCTGCGGTCCGATGCACGCGACCACCGTGGTGGTGTGCGGCTTGCCGGCGATGCCGACAAGGTTGCGCACGGTGCTGCTCGACGTGAAGAGAACCGCGTCGAAGCCGCCGGACTTGATGGCCTCGCGCGTCTCTGCGGGCGGCGGCGCGGCACGGACCGTGCGGTAGGCCGTGACGTCTTCCACCTCCCAACCGAGCTCGGCCAGGCCGGCAGCGAGGGTCTCGGTCGCGATATCGGCGCGCGGCAAGAACACGCGGTTGATGGGATCGATCAGCTCGTCGTAGGCGGGCCACTCCTCGAGAAGGGCCTGCGTCGACTGCTCGCCTTCGGGCACGAGATCGGGCTTCACGCCAAACTGGACGAGCGACTCCGCCGTGTCTTGGCCCACGGCGGCGACCTTCAAGCCGGCGAAGGAGCGCGCATCGAGGCCGTATTCCTCGAGCTTCTCGCGAACGGCGCGCACCGCGTTGACGCTGGTGAAGCCGATCCACTCGAAGCGGCCGGAGACCAGGCCGTGGACGGCCCGATCCATCTGCTGCGGCGTACGCGGAGGCTCGACCGAGATGGTCGGCACCTCGACCGGGATGGCACCGAGGCGCACGAGTCGGTCGAGCAGGTCGTCGGAGCGGTCCTGCGTGCGCGGCACGAGGACCCGCCAGCCGAAGAGCGGCTTGATCTCGAACCACGACAGGCGATCGCGCTGGGTGACCACCTCGCCGATCACCAGCAAGCCGGGGCCGGCCTGCTTCGCGGTCTTGGCGATCACCGCGATGTCGTCGAGGGTGGCGACGATGGACCGCTGCTCCACCGTGGTGCCCCCGCGGGTGACGACCAGGGGCGTCTCGGGGGCGCGGCCGGCCGCAAGTAGTGACTTGGCGATCGTGGGTGCCGCATCGGCCCCGTCGAGCACGATGACGGTGACTCGATCGCGGGCCAACGGCGTCCAGTCGATGTCGGGATCGGCGGCGCTCACGATGTGCACCTCGCGGCTGCGGCGCCCGGTGAGGCCGAAGCCCGCATAGGCGGGGATGCCGGTCGCGATGCTCACACCGGGTGCAACCTCAAATCCGACCTTCGCCTTGCGCAGGGCCGCGGCCTCGACGGCCAAGGACCCATCGAGCACCGGATCACCACTGAGCAACCGCACGGTGTGCAGGCCCTCTCGAGCCGCATCGACCACGAGCTTGGCGCGGCCAGCATGATCGAGGGGAAGGCCCTTGGCGTCGACCGCGGCGATGAGTCGAGCCTCGGGGCTCACGAACTCCTGCGCCAGCGTCATGGCATCGACGTCGGCGACAACGACGTCGGCCGAGCGCAGGAGCGCAGCGGCCCGCATGGTCACGAGCTCGGGATCGCCAGGCCCGCCTGCGACGAACGCGACGGGGCCGGTCTTCTTCTTGGTGCGTGTGGTGCTCACGGGGTGGACTTCCTTGCCTAGTGGTTGGCGGGTGGACTGGGGTGGCCCGAGGGGCTGGGCCGCTAGGCGCTGACGGCGCCTGGTTGCCAGGCCGACGTCGGGCTGTGGCGGCGTTCTCGGAAGGCGAGGATCTGCAACTCGACGCCTACGTCGATACGGCGTACCTCGACGCCCTGCGGGACGCGCAGCACGCCCGGGGCGAAGGTCAGGATGCTGCGTATGCCGGCGGCGACGAGGCGATCGCACACCGACTGAGCGGCGCTATCGGGAGTCGCGATCACACCTATCTGGGCCTGCCGAGCGGCCTCGCCCAGATCGGCGAGCGGCCGGATGCGCACCGAGGTATCGCCGCAGGCGACTGACTCGCCCACGCGCGAGGGGTCGATGTCGATCAGGCCGACGATGCGGAATCCACGACCGGCGAGCCCGTTGTAGGAAGCAACGGCCTGCCCGAGGTTGCCGATGCCGACGACGACGACATCGAGGGGTCGCATGACACCCAGCCAGTCGGCGATGCACCCG
>JBJTIQ010000005.1:0-3146 GCA_046095085.1 Actinomycetota bacterium
GTTGTCCTTGATGATCGCCCAGGACTTCTGCGTGAGCAGCTTGCTCTGACCCCATGATCCTCGCGCCATGAGTCGAGGCTAGCGGGTCGCGAGCCTAGGCTCCATCCCCGGTGAAGGGTCGCAACTCCACGCGGCGGTTGCAGTGGTGCGAAGCCTCCAGCGCGATGCTGCGTGCCTGCGCCTCGTCGCTCGCCTCGATCACCCAGAAGCCGGAGACGAATTCCGGGGTGTCCCGGGATGGGACCGAGACTAACGTGGGGCCGTGCGTGCCGTTGTCTACGACGTGCCTGGATCCTTCGAGGTGCGCGACGTGCCCGATGTGGAGCCGGACTCCGGGCAGGTTCGGGTGCGCATGACCCGGGCGGGCATGTGCGGCACCGACCTGCACCTGCACGACGGGCAATTCCTCGCGACCTTTCCACTGACGCCCGGGCACGAGACCGTCGGAGTCGTCGATGCGATCGGGCCGGGCGCTATTGATGGAGAGGGTTGCCAACTTGCGGTGGGTCAGCAGGTCGTTGTCAATCCCAATTCAAGCTGCCGGTCGTGCGACTACTGCGCGGAAGGTCGTCCATGGCTGTGCGATGGCTTCGCCGGCATTGGCTCATCGACACCCGGAGGGTTCGCCGACTACGTCGTGGTGCCGGGCGCCCAACTCTTCGATGCCACGGGAATCGACCCCGACCTGGCTGTCTTCGCCGAGCCGTCGGCGTGCATCGCGCACCTCATGGATCGCCTGGATCCGCTCGAGGGGCAGTCCGTCGTCGTGCTGGGGGCGGGCCCCACTGGGGTGCTGCTCATCCAATTCCTGCGCTACAAAGGCGCGGGCGCGGTCACGTTGGCAGATCCAAATCCAGCGAAACTCGACCGGGCCGCTGCTCTCTCCGCTATCGAAACGACGCTGGTCGACCGCGACGACGTTCGAGGCTCACTGGACGCCATCGTGGCCGCCCACGGGGGTCAATTCGACATCGTCATCGATGCAACCGGGCGGGCTGCTGTCATCGGGGAACTCCCGCGACTGGCCCGCAACGGAGGTCGCATCGTCTACTACGGTGTGGCCGACGAGTCCGATCTCGTGGCGATCTCACCCTTCGAGATCTTCCGCCGAGAACTCACCATCATGGGCTCGTTCACCGAGGTCGACTCGTTCCCCGATGCGCTGGCAGCCTTCCGTGCGGGGGCCATCCGCATGGACGGCGTGATCACTCACCGGTTTGCGCTGGGGGACTATGCGGACGCCCTTGACGCCCTGCGGTCGGATCGCACGGCCCACAAGATCGTGATCGAGGGAAGTGCCTAACCCGGCGTGACGGCGCGTTGCCAGACGGACACGTGCTTGCTGCTCTCGGTCGTAAAGGGGGAGCGGTCCCAGTCGCCGTAACGGGCAACGAGGTCGAGGCCGGCAAGTTGAGCCATGAGGTCGCATTCGGCGGGCCACGCGTAGCGGAAGTTGCCCACGTCGTATCGCCACGAGCCATCCGGCAGCCTTGTGTAGTGGTGGGACCTGCACGACTGGGTCACCGGGTCGAGGGTGTCGAAGCCCACGTGTCCGGCGTCCATGGCGAAGGGGACGGCGATCTGCCCGGGTGGCAGCCGACGCAGTGGTGGGACGAAGAGTTCGACGACGAAGTGGCCGCCTGGCCGCAGGTGTCGCGCGGCATTGCTGAAGCAGGACACCTGCTCGTCCTGGAGTCGCAGGTTGGAGAGGCCGTTGAAGGCCAGGAAGACAAGTGCGAAGTCCCCGGGCACGACCGTGGTCGCCATATCGCCGAGCGCAACCGGGATGTCTTCTTCGGATGCGGTGTCACGCAGCTTGGCGACCATGGCGGGCGATAGTTCGATCCCGCACACCGGGACCCCGCTCCTGCGCAGTGGGATCGCGAGGCGCCCGGTGCCGATGGCGAATTCGAGGGCCCGACCGTCACCACAGAGGTCGCGCAGGAAGCCGACCGTCTGGCCCACGACGTCGGGCTGGAACATGTCCGCAGAGTCGTCGGCGTACGAGGCGGCCGCTGCCTCGTCCCAGATGTCGCTGCTGACCATGCTCCCTACGCTAGCCGCCATCTAGGGCGTTGCGTCACGTCGATGGAAGACGCGGTCTCCGTCATCGTAGGAATGCAGCAGCGGCGCGTCCCTGGTCTCGACCTCCGAAAAGCCGAGGTGCACAAGGACGCCCACGGAGGCGAGGTTGTCGGGCATGGTGGTCGCCCAGTAGTCCGTTACGCCAGTGACGGCGAGATTGTCGAGGAGTAGTGACGTGGCGGCGGCGCCGTAGCCGCACCCCCACCATCGCGGTCCGATGAGGTAGGCGATCTCGGCAATTCCCTCGTGCACCGTCGCCTCCACTCGCCCGATGACCGTGGGACCGAGCAGGACCGCGAAGTTGAGCCACGTCTGCCCGGACTCCGGCGGCGGGCCATCGGTGACGCGGTCGATGCGAGTCCGCAGGGCATCAAGCGTGGTCACATCGGGTCCGTCGATGAAGCGACCGACCCGTGGATCGTCCAGCGCGGCGAACAGCATGGGCGCGTGCTCAAGGCGCAGGGGCTCAAGTCGCAATCGATCGGAGTTCACTCGCCGAGGCTACTGAGGCCGTCGTGACCAAGATGCGCCGCGACCTGCGCCACGACGGCGCGCTGCGCCGCAGACCGCGCCACTTATCCACAACTAAGCGGCACCTAGTTGTCGATAAGTGGCGCGGTCTACGGCGCAGCGCGCCGTCGTGGCGCAGGGCGCGGCGCATCTTGGTCACGACGGCCTCGGTAGCCTCGGCGCGTGCACTCCGATGGGTTGCGGCTTGAGCGCCTGCGCCTCGAGCACGCGCCCATGCTGTTCGCTGCGCTAGACGATCCACGGGTCGGGCACTTTATCGACGGACCCGATGTGACCACGCTCGCGGCCCTGCGGGCTCGCATCGACCGCGTCACCGATGGCCCGCCGCCCGAGTCCGGGCAGACGTGGCTCAACTTCGCGGTCCTGCTCGGTCCCACGGTCATCGGGCGAGTGGAAGCGACCGTTCACGATGGACTTGCCGAGATCGCCTACCTCATCGGACCGCGATGGTGGGGGTGCGGCTATGGCGGCGCCGCCACGTCACTACTCCTCGACAATCTCGCCGTCACTGGCGTAACGGACTACTGGGC
>JBJTIQ010000006.1:0-2579 GCA_046095085.1 Actinomycetota bacterium
GGCGATCCGCGCGCCGCCGCGTCCCTCGGCCACACTCGCCGCCACGCTGATCCCCGGCCCGACGGAGCGCACGCGCCCCTCCCAGTCGGTGAAGCCACCCGCCTTCTCCGCCACGACGGCCGCCGGGAAGACGACGTCGGCACGCTCGGTCACCTCGTTGTGATGCGTGGAGACCGCGACGAGGAAGGGAACGTCGTCGAGCGCACGGCGCAGAGCCGCCGCATCGGTGGAGTCCTCGACGTCGAGTCCGGCCACGAGCAGGGCCCTGACGAGTGGTTCTTCGTCGGCGTTGAGGCGGGCACGATCGGCCAGTATGGCGGCCACGATGCTGGCCGCGGAACGCCCCGCCTCTGTCGGAAGCGCGTCGGCACCGATCCCCCACACGGCCGCGACGTGCGCGCGCGCTGCGGCGTCGGACACCTGACGACCGCCGGGAAGCAGCGCGGGGAGTGCGCCGGCGTCGAGGGCACCGCGCTCACCCGCGCGTCGCGGAACCCAGCCGAGTTTAGCGCCGGTGGCTTCGGACAGCGCCGCAGCCGCGGAGAGCGCACCGGGCACACCAGCGAGGCGCTCGCCGACGAGGATGACCGCCCCGGGATGGCGCAGGGCGGCGAGTGCATCGGCACCCTGCGGGCCTTCGAGGATCTGCTGCAGCGCCCATGCTTCGTTGCCGGGTGCGCACGGCCACCAGGAGGCATTGATCTTCTCCAGCGAGCGCGTGCGCACGGCACTGATCCCCTGTACGCGCGGGCCGCCGTTGCGGACCGCCTTGCGCAAGCGCAGGAAGACGATGGGCGACTCGTCTTCGGTCTCCAGGCCCGCCAGGAGCACGAAGGGCGCACTGTCGAGATCGGCGTAGGTGGGGCCGAGGGGACGACCGGCCACCGACGACGCCAGGAAGTCGGCCTCTTCATCGCTGCTGACGCGATTGCGGAAGTCGATGTCGTTGGTGCCAAGTGCGACGCGTGCGAACTTCGAGTAGGCATACGCGTCTTCGCGGGTGAGGCGGCCGCCGAGAAGTACCGCGGCGTTGCCGCGAGCCGCCGAGAGTCCGCGCGCGGCGATGTCGAGGGCTTCGGGCCACGAGGCGACACGGAGTTCGCCGTCCTCGCGCACCAGGGGTGTCTCCACGCGACCGTCGGACGTGTAGAGGAAGGCGAAGCGACCCTTGTCGCAGTTCCAGTCCTCGTTGACCGCGGGGTCATCCCAGGCGAGCCGGCGCGTGACCACGCCGCGTCGCACATCGGTGCGTAGCGCGCAGCCCGAGGCGCAGTGCTCGCAGGCGGTGGGGGTCGACACGAGGTCGAACGGGCGCGAGCGGAAGCGGTAGAGCGAGCTCGTCAGGGCGCCGACCGGGCAGATCTGGATGGTGTTGCCGGAGTAGTACGAGTCGAACGGTGCATCGGGTCCGGTGCCCACCTGCTGCTGGGCGCCGCGCTCGAGAAGCTCCAGCATCGGATCGCCGGCGATCTGGTCGGCAAACCGCGTGCAGCGAGCGCATGACACGCAGCGCTCGCGGTCGAGCAGGATCTGCGCGCTGACGTTGATCGGCTTGGGGAAGGTGCGGCGCTTCTCATCGAAGCGAGCCACGGGACGCCCCACGGACATCGCCTGGTTTTGCAGCGGGCACTCACCGCCCTTGTCGCAGATGGGGCAGTCGAGCGGGTGGTTGAGGAGCAGGAACTCCATGACGCCCTCTTGCGCCTCTTCGGCCATGGGCGAGGTGCGCTGCGTCCTGATGACCATGCCGTCGGTGACGGCGACGGCGCAGGCGGGCTGCGGCTTGGCCTGGCCATCGATTTCGATCAGGCACATGCGGCAGGCCGCCACCGGATCGAGCAGGGGGTGGTCGCAGAAGCGCGGGATCTCGATGCCCATGAGTTCGGCAACGCGAATCACGAGCATGCCCTTCGGCACGCGAACGTCGATGCCGTCGACGGTCACGGTGACGGCATCGACCGGCTGGACGGACGTCTCCTGCGGGGCGAGGGTCATCGGGCCGCCATCTCGGTGAAGAGGTAGCCGGCTGCCGGCGGAAAGGTCTCATCCACCGGCGTGTGCGTCGCGGCCTCGAACTCGTCGCGGAAGTACTTCATCGCGGCGGGATAGGGGGTGGCCGCGGCATCGCCGAGAGCGCAGAAGGACCGGCCCTCGATGTTGGCGCATATGTCGTTGAGGAGCTTCAGGTCGGGATTGGTACCGGCGCCATGCTCGAAGCGCTCGAGGACCCCGGTGATCCAGTAGGTGCCCTCGCGGCACGGCGTGCACTTGCCGCAGGATTCGTGCTTGTAGAACTCCAGCCAGCGCGTCACCGCTTTGACCACGCTGATGGTGTTGTTGAAGACCATGGGCGTGCCGGTGCCGAGCATGGTGCCCGCCTCGGCCATCGCCTCGTAGGTCAGCGGGGTGTCGAGGTGGTCGGCCGTGAGCATGGGCACCGACGAGCCGCCGGGGATCCAGAACTTCACGGTGCCGTCACCGCCGCGGACACCGCCGGCGTAGTCGAGGAGCTCGCGCATCGTGATGCCGAGGGGAGCCTCGTAGATGCCCGGGCGATTGACGTGGCCCGAGACCGAGAA
>JBJTIQ010000007.1:0-3323 GCA_046095085.1 Actinomycetota bacterium
GAGGGCGATGTCGTGCGCACTGAGGTGGAGTGGGATCACGACGCACTCCCCTACCTCGCGACGGTGAGCTGCCCGGCCGGGGGCGCTCCGCTGGTCAGCCTGCTCTCGCGCGACCAGCGCCGGCAGGTCGTGCTCTCCGTCGATCCCGAGACGGCAGAGGCCACGACGGTGTGCGAGCGCACCGATCCGGAGTGGATCGACGTCATGCCCGGAGTGCCCACGCGCACGCCGTCTGGTGCAGTGGTGGAGATCGTCGCCGACCGCGGCTTCGACACCAATCGCCTCGTCGTCGACGGCACGGCCATCACTCCGCGGGCACTGCAGGTCGAGGCAGTGCTAGACGCCGGCGACGACGACGTGCTGATCGTGGCCGGTCGTGATCCCGTGCGTAGCGCCGTATGCCGTGTCACGCCCGACGGATCCGTCACCGAAGTGCTGACCGGCGGGACCGTGGGGGCTCGTCGCGCGGGCCCACTGCTCTGCGCGGCCACGACGTCGCTCGGCAGCACCGCCACCGACACCTCGGTCTGGCGCGACGGCGAGCGAGTCGCGACGGTGGCGTCCTACGCCGAAGTACCGATCATCTCGCCTGGCGTAACCATGCTGAGAGTGGGCGAGCTCGACCTGCGCACCGCCGTGCTTTTCCCCGGCGGTCACGTGCCGGGGTCACGTCGGCTGCCGGTCATCATGTCGCCCTACGGCGGCCCGCATGCACGCATGGCCGTCGAGGCCGGGCTGATGTACGGCACGGCGCAGTGGCTGGCCGACCAGGGCTACTGCGTAATCGTCGCCGATGGGCGGGGCACCCCCGGTCGCGGACCGGCGTGGGATCGATCGGTGCGCGGTGACCTCGCGACGCCCGCTCTGGAGGATCAGGTCGCCGCCCTCGAAGGCGTCGCGGCGGCGTACCCCGACGATCTCGACACCTCGCGCGTAGGGATTCGCGGCTGGTCGTTCGGCGGCTACCTCGCGGCGCTCGCCGTGCTACGACGGCCCGACGTCTTCCACGGTGCCGTCGCCGGCGCTCCCGTCACCGAGTGGCGCCTCTACGACACGGGCTACACCGAGCGCTACCTCGGGTTGCCGCAGGAGGATCCCGCGGCATACGACCGCTCCTCGCTCCTGCCGCTGGCTGCGCAACTGACCCGCCCGCTACTCATCATCCACGGGCTCGCCGACGACAACGTCGTCGTAGCGCACACCCTGCAACTCTCGTCGGCTCTGCTCGCGGCGGGGCGCCCGCACGGCGTCCTACCCCTCAGCGGCGTCACGCACATGACACCTCAGGAAGTCGTGGCCGAAAACCTGCTGCGTGCCGAAGTGGACTTCTTCGCGGAGGCTTTGGCCCGGCGCTAGACGCCCTCGTCGGTCGAGTTGGCCGAGTCCAGACGCGAGGTGCCCACACCGCCGAGGTCGGTGACCGTCTCGCTCCAGTAGCCCTGCTCGCCGGGCAGCGGTGCAGTGAGGCCGGGGTCGGGGCCATGGATGACACCGCCCTTGAACGGCTCAGTGATCGGGAAGTGGCAGGCGACCTCGTGACCGGGCGCCATCGTGCTCATCTGCGGCACCTCGGTGCGGCAGCGGTCCTGCGCAATGAAGCAGCGCGTGTGGAAGACGCAGCCGGACGGCGGGTTGAGGGGGCTCGGCAGGTCGCCGCCGAGCAGGATGCGCTCGCGTTCGGACTGCTTGCGAGGATCCGGGATCGGCACTGCCGACAGCAGGGCATTGGTGTAGGGGTGCATGGGCTCGCTGTAGAGCACCGATCGCGGCGCGGTCTCGACGATATGGCCGAGGTACATGACCGCCACGCGATGCGCGATCTGCCGCACGACGGCTAGGTCGTGCGCGATGAAGAGATAGGAGACGTTGAAGTCCTGCTGGAGGTCCTGGAGCAGGTTGATGATCTGCGCCTGGATCGACACGTCAAGTGCCGACACCGGTTCATCGCAGATGATGAGCTTGGGTCGCAGGGCAATCGCGCGCGCAATACCGATGCGCTGGCGCTGGCCGCCGGAGAACTCGTTGGGATAGCGATTGACGTGCTCGGGATTGAGCCCGACCCGCTCCATGATCTCCCGCACCGCCGTGCGGATGCCGCCGGGCGGATCGATCTTCTGGATCTTGTAGGGAGCACCAATGATCGAGCCCACCGTGTGTCGCGGGTTGAGGGCGTTGTAGGGGTCCTGGAAGATCATCTGAGCCTGCTTGCGCACCGGGCGGAGCTGACGTCGCGACATGCCGGCGACGTCGGTGCCGTTGATCACGACGTGTCCGCCCGTGGGATTGATCAGGCGAAGGATGGCCCGGCCGGTCGTCGACTTGCCGCACCCGCTCTCGCCGACCAGGCCGAGGGTCTCGCCCTGACTAACCGACAGGCTGACGCCGTCGACAGCCTTGATCTGTCCGACGGTGCGCGGGAACACCCCGCGTGACTTCACCGGGAAGTAGACCCGCAGGTCTTCGACGCGCAGGACCTCCACGCGATCAGTGGCCTCGGTCATGTGCTCGCCTCCCGCGCCGCGACGCGCTGAGCCGCATCGAGGTGGCAGCGCACGAGGTGACCAGGCGACGAGGCCAGGAGTTCGGGACGCTCGCTCGTGCAGCGGTCGCCCGGCACCTCGTCCTTGAAGGTGCAGCGCGGGTTGAAGACGCATCCCGGGGGCAGGTTGATCAGCGATGGCGGATTGCCGGGGATCGGATCGAGTCGCTCGTTGAGGTCGGAGTCCAGGCGCGGCACCGACGCGAGCAAGCCGAGGGTGTAGGGCATCTCGGGGCGGTAGTAGACGTCGTCGGTGGAGCCCATCTCCACCGCGCGGCCGGCGTACATCACCGACACCTCATCGGCCATGTCGGCGACGACGCCCAGATCGTGCGTGATGATCATGAGCGTCGTGCCGGTCTCGGCCTGCAGATTGAGCATCAGCTCGGTGATCTGCGCCTGCACCGTGACGTCGAGGGCGGTGGTCGGTTCGTCGGCGATGAGGAGTTGCGGGGAGTTGATCAGCGCCATGGCGATCATCACGCGCTGGCGCATGCCTCCGGAGAGCTGGTGAGGGTAGTCATCGACTCGGCGTTCGGGTGCGGGAATGCCCACCTGCTTCAGGGCGTCGATCGCGCGCTCGCGCGCCTCCTGCTTGCTCACCTTGTGGTGGATACGCACGGCCTCCATCAGCTGATCGCCGATGCGGTAGAAGGGATGCAGGCTCGACATCGGGTCCTGGAAGATCATCGCCATCGCTTCGCCGCGCAATTCGCGCACCTGATCGTCGCTCATGGCGATGAGGTCCTGGCCGTCGAGCCACACCTGGCCGGTGATGTCGGCG
>JBJTIQ010000008.1:0-3742 GCA_046095085.1 Actinomycetota bacterium
GAGCCAGTCGCTGACCGCCGCGAATACCCCCGCGCGTCCCCTCAGCGAGTAGGCGACGCCATCAACCGTCACGACGATGTCGCGTGCCGATAGCGGCAGCACCACAGCCTCGGAGTCGCCAAGGTCGATCGCGCAATCACGGTCGATGACGTGGAGTCCGCTGTAGTCCCAGCCGGCCTGCTCCGGCGTGATGGACATGGGGCCATGGGCATTGGCCAGTGTGCCGTGCGGTCGGTGCCAGCCCGAACTCATTCGCCACCTCCATGGACTCGTGGTGCCATGCTCATGAACCATCACCGTGGACGATGCGTGCGGCGGTCGCGACGATGCCCTCCACGTCTCCGTCGTGTGGGTAGAGCAGGGCGCGACCGGGGATGAGCCCGCGCACATTGGGCTCGCGCATGGCCTGCTCCCATCCCGCGACGACCTCGGGGAGCTTCTCGCCGGGGTCGCCGCCGAGCAGCAGGATCGGCATCGTGGTAGCCGCCGCGACCTCGGCGATGCGCGGAGTCGCGGGGATCTTCAGCCACGTGTAGGCGCTGCTCGAGCCCAGGCCCGAGGCGATGGCAACCGCGCGAATGAGCTCGTCATCGCGCGTGTCCAGGTATGCACGCCCTGACTCGTCCTTGAGGTAGGGCAGCGGCTCGATCATGCACGCGATGCCCTGGTCGGCGAGCTTCGTGGTGACGGCACCGCACATCTCGATCGTGCGGGCTACGCCCGGGTCGGTGAACTCGATGCGCAGCAGCAGTTTGCCGCCGTCGAGGCCGGCCGATGCAATGTGGTCGGGGTCGTACGCCGTGATTCGGTCATCGAGTTCCCAGAGGGCTCCCTTGAGCCCGCCTCTGTTGATGGTGCCGATGGCGACCCGCCCCTCCAGAGCCCCAAGCCACGCAAGTTCCTCGAGGATGTCGGCGCTGGCCATCACGCCGTCGACTCCGGGCACCGACAGCCCGCGCATCAGGTTGTCGAGCAGGGTGTAGCGATCGGCGACCGCGAGTGGGTCGGCGCCGACCGCCAGCATGCCGCGGGCCGTGTGGTCGGCCGCGAGGATCATGAGGTTGCCGTCGCCACTGCCTGGCGCGCCTGCAAGCGGGCGACGCTTGCGGTCGCGCAGTGCGCGCTGCAGAGAAGCTGGCTCGAAGATCCGCGCCTCGCAGAGCGCGGTGTAGGCCGAACGATCGAGCATCAGCGCGCCCCTTCGTGCTCGGCGCCCATAGCGCCATGTGTGACAGGTGAAATCATGAGCGGCCACCTTCCATCAGAGCCTCCACCTGCTCGATCGTGGGCATTGCGTCGCCGCACGTGAGTTGAGTGGCGACGTACGCGCCTGCGGCATTGGCAAACATGCCGATCTCGGGCACGCTCCAGCCCGACAGGAGACCGTGGATGAGCGCACCGCCGAAGGCATCGCCCGCTCCGAGCCCGCACAGCACCTCGATGGGCACCGGCGGCACCGTCCAGCGGTCGTCAGGGGTGGCGAGCAGGACGCCGTCGCCACCCCGCTTGACGATGGCAAGCCGGACGCCTTCGGCGAGCAGCGCATCGGCTGCCCGATCGGGATCGGTCTGCCCGACCGCGGCCTCGCACTCGGTGCGGTTGCCGACCACCACCGTGGATCGACGTACGGCGTCGAGGGCGATGGCGTGTGCGGCGTCGCGGTCTGGCCACATGCTGGGGCGGTAGTCGAGGTCGAGGACGACATCGGCACGGCGTTCGCGCAGGTCGAGCCAGTCCTGGCACGTGTCGGCGGTGCTGCCCTGGGCAAGTGCGCCGAAGCTGATCCAGAGCACGGGGCACTCGCGGATGACGACGGTGGGCACATCGAGCGGTGTGATTTGCGTGTCGGGTGCCGCCACTCCGCGGTAGAAGATGATCTGCGGGTCCTCGGGCGGGTCGAGTGCGGCAAGGACGACCGGTGTGAGCCCGTCGCCTGTGCCGACGTACGTCGTGTCGACACCCCAGTCGGTCAACTGTCGGCGCACGTAGTCGCCTAGTTGCTCGCCGCCGACCTTGGTGGCCACGGCCGCGTGGTGCCCGAGGCGGGCAGCGGCTATGGCGACGTTGGTGGGGGAGCCTCCGACCGACTTGGTGAACGTCTGCGGGTCTGCGAAGCTCGCGTTGAGCTGCTGGGAATACAGATCGACGCTGATGCGGCCGACGGTGAGGACGTCGGGGATAGCGCTCATGAAGACAGGCGTGGCGCGACGACGTCGCGCAGGTAGTCCATTGACGTGATGACCTGTTCGATCGGGCCCTCGCCCTCGGGCGGGAGTCCGTCGGTGAGGGCGGTGTCCTGCTCGATGACGTACCAGCCCTGGTAGCCGCGTGATTCGAGCGCCTCGACGACGCCGGCGATGTCAACGTCGCCCTGGCCGAGCGGCGTGAAGAGACCCTCCTGGGTGGCGGCCATCAGGGTCTTGCTGCGATCGAGGACCGGCGGGACGAGCGAGAGGTTGACGTCCTTCAGATGCACGTGTCCGACCCTGTCGAACCCCTCGATGGCGAACGCCACAGGATCCTGACCGCCGATGGCCATGTGGCCCGTGTCGAGGCAGAAGCGCACGTCGCACCCGCTGTAGACCATGTCGATGTCGTCCTTGGTCTCGACCAGGGTTTGCACGTGCGAGTGCAGCACCTGCTGCAGGCCGTATTCCGCACAGATGTCGTCGATGACCGCGAACATCTCCATCGTGTGCTGGCGCTCGTCTGCGTTGAGTTGGCGGGGGATCGACCAGTCGGGATCCAGGACGATCGCGGAGACGAATTCAGTGGCGCCCGCGCGCTGGAAGAGATCGGCGACGCGACGTGCTTCGGCGATGGCCGTGTCGCGGAATGCCGGGTCGTGGAGGACCAGTGGTGTGAAGCCGCCGATGAGCGTCATGTCGTAGCCCGCCAGCGTCGCCTTGACCTCCTCCGGCGAGGTCGGGAGGAAGCCGGGCGCTCCGAGCTCGGTCGCCGGGAGGCCGAGGCCGGACATCTCGGCGAGTACCCGCGGCGTCGGCAGCATCGCGCCCCAGCCGGGGACCTCGCAGATGCCCCAGGAGATAGGGGCGGAGGCGACGCGATCGAGGAAGGCGGTCATGCGACTCCCGGGAGGTAGCCCGCGACGTCGGCGCGGGCGATTGGAACGTTCCAACGCATCGTGGCACACTCGGTCCGAGCCGGCAAGCGGCTCGCAGGTGGGTGAGCACGCGGTTCGGTGGTGCGTGAGCACGCGGTTGGGTGGTGGGTGAGCAAGCGGTTCGGATGTGGCTGAGCACGCGGTTCGAAGGTGCGTGAGCACGCGGTTCGGATGTGGCTGAGCACGCGGTTCGGTGGTGGGTGAGCACGCGGTTCGGTGGTGGGACAAACGGTCGGTGGGGGCCACTATCAGGCGCCAAACGCCACGCTAGTCCCACTTTGTGGGACAAGCGGCGAGGGGCTGGTGAAGGGGCCGGTGCCGAGGGGTGAAAGGGGAGGTGCGGCAAATGCGCGTAGTCGTGGTGGGTGCCGGGCGCATGGGCGTCATCCGGGCCGAGGACCTCGCGGCTGACGGCCGCGTCGACGACATCGTCGTCACCAACCGCAACCCGGCGCGCGCGGAGGAGCTTGCCGCACGCATCGGCGGGCGCACCTCGCCCTGGGGTGAGTGGCCCGAGGCCGATGCCTACGCCGTCACCACCGCGACGGACACCCACATGGACCTTCTGCGGCAACTCGTCCCGCGCGGCAAGCCGCTGCTGATCGAGAAGCCCTTGGC
>JBJTIQ010000009.1:0-5155 GCA_046095085.1 Actinomycetota bacterium
GCCTGCATCGCGACGTGGAAGGCGCCCTTCTTGAAGGGTCCAAGTCGCGGAGTGGCCGAGCGGGTGCCTTCAGGGGCCATCGCTAGAGACCGACCGTGCCGGAGCGCGTCGACGGCGGGCTCGAGCGCCTTCTTGGCCTCCTCGGTGTTGGCCCTGTCCACAAAAGCCACATCAGCGAGCCAGCCCAGGGGGGCAAACACCGGATCCTTCTGGAGTTCCTTCTTAGCCACGCCCGTGAAGTCAGTGCGCAGGAGCGCCGCCATGATGATCACGTCGAGTTGGCTCTGGTGGTTGAAAACGAAGACCGCTGGGCGCTCGGCCCAGAGGTTCTCCGTACCCACCACGTCCATGGTCACGCCCGCCGCGGCGAGAGCGAGCTCTGATCCCACCGACGCCGTCACCTCGATCGCAGTACGCCGATCGCGATTGAGCAGCCCCAGGCCTAGGCCGGCAGCCAGTCCAGCGCCCATGCCCGTGTAGGCGGCAACACTGCGCACCACTAGTTCGGGCGTCAGGTGCTGAGGCTTGGTCAGGCGCGCAGTGCTCCAGCCGCGCTCGCTGGCCGCTGCCTGCAAGCCCGACGAAGGATTGAGCGGCCTGGGGTTGCCGACCGTCTCCAGGTAGAACACGTCCTCGGCGCCGTTGCCGTAGGCGTAGGACTGGGCAAGGTCGATTCCGAATGTGTCCGCGAAGTCGCGCACCGCCTCGGCCTTGGCCTCGCCCCACAGGACGGGCCCGTCGACAAAGCCGGTGAGCACGCCGTCCACGTTCTCCATGCGCGTGCACAGCACATGGTCGATGCCGAGGTCATGCGCCGCAGCGCTGGTCTGGAAGGTTAGTGCCGACGACGCCATGACCACAGTGTGCCCGCGCGCCTTGTGAGCATCGACGAGCAGCCGGGCTTCGGCGAAGATCATGGGTGCGATGCGCTTCTTGAAGAGTCGATCACCCATAGCCTCGATTTCGGCCACTTCACGGCCGGCCAGCGCGCCAACCCCCACAGCGACGAGGCGGTGCACGTCTTGGCCGCGGATCTCGACGTTGAAACTCTCGCTGATCGACCGCAGGAGTTCGGCGGTGCCGACATCCCTAGCGAGGAGGCGGTCGCGGAAATACGCAACGGCGGAATAGCCGTCGATGAGCGTGCCGTCGAAGTCGAAGAACGCGCCGATCCGGGGGCCCTCGGGGGAGCGCGCGATCTCGGCGAGCAGGCCGTCGATGTCGGGCACGCCTACTTCCTCCTGAACTGTCGAGAGACGGATTCGCTTCCGTCGCCTTCTATCTGTGCGATGGCTGCGCGGCGGATGATGCCCACGCGGTCGACGGCTGCCTGGAGTTCGTCGCGGAAGGCCTCGCGCTGCTTGCGGAGTTCTTCGCCACCGACCCCCAGGAGGCCGCGATTGTCGGCGAGCTTCAAAGCGCCCTGCATCAGGTCGCGTGAGATCGACTCCGGACTATGCAACCGGTGCATGAGCCACGACTGCCGCGCGATGCCCAGGCACTCCTGAGCAAGCGCGTGCTGGTCGATGGGTGAGGCGGGCTCGAGTTGCGCGAGTCGGTCCGCGACGACCGCATAGGCCTCGAGGAACGGGCCGATAATGCGCTGGGAGACGTAGAGATGGGTCTGATCCAAGGCGGCCAGTACCTGCCGCTCGTCGAGTTCCTCGGTCTCCCAGCCCGGACGCGCCAGATCGACCTCGCGGCGAATGTCTTCGGCGAATTCCCGCTTGCGCGGAAAGAAGAACTCGAACTTCAGCACATCACGCAGCTCGAGCGCGGCCTGCCAGGTGCGCTCGGCGACATTGCCCCCCGCTGCTGCACCGGCCAGCAGCGCGTTTTCGGCGATCGCTCGGTAGACGAACCAGTGCGCCAAGGTGTTGCGGTAGAAGGCTGCCTCATGGAAGCGATCAGGGGCGATCGAGTAGACGGGGTCGAGTCCTCCGTCGTACACGTCGACGACGCCCTCTCGCTGCAGCATGCGAAGCGCTTGCCTCAATCCATCCGGCCGTGCCAGGTCAATGCCGGAGGTCATGGGCAGGTGGCGTTCGCGCACATATCCCAGCAGTGGCTCAAGCACCCGTAGGAGTTCGCCCAGCGTGAGCGCGCGACCCTCGTTGTCGAGCAGGGCAAAGGTGATGAGGGCAGACGGCGTGATGGGCGTCGCATTGTTGATCCGGTCAGCGATGTCAAAGGCCACGCGGGGCACGACCGTGGTCGGATCCGCTGACCCGGCCCGCTCTCGCGCGTCGCTGACGATGCTTGCCAGTGAGAGCGGCTCACCGAACCGCACGTAGACCTGGCCGCGCTCGTCGGACTGGGCGCGCGCAAAGCCGACTGCCCACTTCAAACTCTCCGGCGTCTTCGACCCGCCGGTGTCCTCGAAAGAAATGGCCTCCACCTCGTGCTGCTGGTCGTAGACGATCGACACCGGTATGACGTAGACGTCTTCGGGGGGCAGGCTCGGATCACGCGACTGCTCGTTTTCCAGGAAGGCATCCACGAGGTACCGCAGGACGCCCATGCGCGGGGGACGCAGCTTGCCCGTGCGCGTGCGACCACCCTCGAAGTACCACTCCAGGTTTGCATGATGACGCAAGAGGGAGCCGAGGTAGAGCCGCATCATCGCCGGGTAGACAGGATCGTCTCGGGTGTTGCGACGAATGAAGATGAGGCCAGCCCGCTTGGCCAAGGCTGACGCCGGCCACATGGCCAGGTTGGACCCCCCCAGGACGAAATTCGGCGGGAAGCCCTGCTTGGCGAGAACCCTCCGCAGCACCAGCGGATCCAGGTAGGAGCGGTGATTGGGCAGGAACACAAGCGAGTGCTTCAGCCCCAGCGCCCTGATGTCAGCGAGATTCGAGGCCGAGGCGTCGATCGTGTAGGCGCGCGTCAGGTAGCGCCCGAAACGATCCCATGCGGATGTGGCCCGGGGCTCGACCGTCGCCATCATCTCGCCGAGGCAGTCCTTGGCGTCAGCCTCGATGTCGCGTTGGCTGCGACCGGTCTGCGCCGAGAGTTCGGCCACGCGCTCAGCGAATTCCGGCGATGACTTGATGTCGGCGACGCTGAGCCTCATGGCGACCCCCTCTCACGGGTCAGCGTAGAGGGGGTCCACAGATCCGGAGCCACGGACCACGAATCCGCTAGGCGGGGTCGAGCACCTCACTCACACCGGCTACGCCGTCGACGATGACGACGGTCTTGTCTGCGCGAGGGGTGCCCTCAGGAGTGGTCACCGGCTTGAGCGCCTGGCAGATGCGGAACTGCGCTCGGTCGGACTCCGGCGTGATCTCGTGGAGCACGTAGCCGTTGTTGAGGAGCTCGCCGTAGGCCGCCCACGGCGTCTTTGCCAGAGTAGGCGGACCCGCTGCGGCCACGATTCCGCCCTCACCGAAGAACGTCGGCGAGGAGATGGCCCCGGCCGCGAGTTCGGCCGCGACCTTGGGGCGCTCCCACGTGAGCGTGGCCTTGATGCACTCGGCCATCGATGGGAAGTCCTTCGGATTGGGCCAGCTTTCGAGCACATCGAAGGCCAGGTTGCAGTGGAAGTCACCCGTGAGGATCACGGGGTTGCGAACCTGGCTCGACTTGATGGCCGCGGTCAGGCGCTCGCGCGGCTTCCAGTAGCCATCCCACGAGTCGTAGTTGTACAACCCATCGGCGGGAATGCCCAGACCCACCGATCCATTGACGCTGGCGAAGACGGTCTGCTGGCCGATGAAGGTCCACTTCGACGTAGAGTCCCGCAGCTGTTGGGCCAGCCACTTCTCCTGAGTCGCGCCCAGCATCGTTGCCTTCGGGCTAGCCATCGCGGCCACCCACTTGCCGAAGTCATTCGGCGTGTTGTTGCCCGGCTGATCGCTTCGATATTGACGGCCATCGAGCATGAGGAAGGTCGCCAGGGTGCCCCAGTCGATCTGGCGGTAGATCGTCATGGACTTCGGCATGGGCTTGGGCCGGGGAATGCGGATGGCGTGGTTTTCCCAGAACGCCTGGAAGCCGGCAGCGCGGCGCGCAAGGAACTTGATGCGGTCCTTCTGGCCGTCGCCGCCGCTCTTGCCCGCGGTGAAGTTGTTGTCGACCTCGTGGTCGTCCCAGATCATGGAGTAGGGCGCTACTGCATGAAGCTTCTGCAGGTCGGCGTCCAAGCGGTAAAGGGCGTACTGCCGGCGATACTCACCGATGGTGAAGGGCTCCGTCTTCCACGGAATGGCGCGAGTCGGCTCCGTTTGGGCCGGCCGCATGTATTGCTTATTGGAGTACTCGTAGATGTAGTCGCCCAGGGCCAGCCAGTAGTCAGGCTGCTGATCGGCCAGGTCGGCGTACAACTGGTAGTGGCCCGACTGCCAGTTGCCGCATGAGGTCTGGCCCACGACAAGACGAGACATGGCCGAGCCGAGTTCGGGCGTGGTGCGAGTGCGTCCGGTGGGCGACAACTGCGAGCCGTGCTTGAAGCGGAAGTAGTACCACGTGTCAGGCGCGAGCCCCTTGACGTCGACGTGGACGCTGTGGCCGTAGGTCGCCGTCGCCTCGTAGCTGCCCGACAGGCGATTTTGAGTGAAGGCCTCGTCGGTGGCGATCTCCCACTCGACAGTGGCAGAGGCGGTCCCCATGCCACCGTCAAGCTCGAGGGGCTTGCGGGCAAGGCGGGTCCACAGGATCACCGAGTCGGGAAGGGGGTCGCCTGACGCAACGCCCAGCGTGAAGACGTCGCCTTCCGCTCGCGAGATGCGCCCTGCCAGGGCCGGTGCGGCCGGCACGAGAACCGCACCGGTCGCCGCGGCGCCCAGGACGAGGAAGGACCGGCGGTCAAGGCCGCTTGAGGAGTTGTCGTCAGTCATGGGGGCAGACTAGGCAATCGGTCTGGCCGATGCCCGACCAATGGGCGAATGAGAAGGAGGAATTGCGTGGAGGTCCTCCTGCCCACGACCAAGCATCGGCGCGGGCGTCGGACGGCTCGGCGTAGGCGATCACCGCCTCACCGGTGCCGAAGCCCATGTCGAGGACCACGGGCCACCCGTCGAAGAGGGCGGCAAGATCCGCGCCGTCGGTCAGGAGATATGGAGAGGCGCTCGCCAGAGCTGCCTCCTGCCGAGCCGTCCGACGCCCGCGCCGGTGCTTGGTCGTGGGCAGGAGGACCTCCACGCAATTCCTC
>JBJTIQ010000010.1:0-5718 GCA_046095085.1 Actinomycetota bacterium
CTATCGATGGTGCGAAATCGGAATTGGTGGATGAGAGCGACTATTTGATTTTGGGATGGGAATTTGAGGGCAAGATCATCGGGCAATCGAATATGGGTTTGCAATCAAAGCGCGATAAGTGTGCGGATATCGGATGGGTAACGCACCAGGGTTATCAGAGGCAAGGATTTGCGTATGAGGCGACGATGGCGCTGATGCGTTATGGATTTGAGAAATTTGGATTGCATCGAATGATTGCGAATATTGATACGCGTGCGAAGGGATCTGCTTTATTGGCGGAGAAGTTGGGGATGCGGCGCGAGGCTGAGTTTAAGCAGGCGGAACTCTTTAAAGGTGATTGGTGCGATATGTGGTTGTATGCGATTTTAGAAGCGGAGTTTGGGGTTAGGAAATAGCGCCGGCTTTGATGGTTCCCTCTATCTAATTGCCCCTAGGGCTGCATTTTTCAGTTTAATTCAGAGGATAAACTCGAATTCATCGCAACAGCTGATGACGCTGAACTTATTAATGTTAAAGAGGCTGCCGATGTCTGCCCGATGCAAGCCATCACCATAGCAAAAGTCCTCGAGTCCGAGCGATAAGCGAGGCAACTGTTCACTCCTCACTTCGTTGTGCGCTTGGCCTGGCGCGCTTCAAAGAGGTTGAGGTGACTTTGGGCCGCCGAGAGGCCCCAAACGCGTCGTTTGTCCCCCATTTGGGGACAAACGGCGCTGGGCATGGGGGCTATCCCCCGTCGCGCAGCATTCGGCGAAGGATCTTGCCCGAGGCCGACTTCGGGATGGCCTCCACGAAGGCCGCCTCGTGGATGACCTTGTAGGTCGCCACGTGCTGGGCCGTGAACTCGGTCACCTCGGCGGCGGTGAGCTCCTGCCCGGGCTTGAGCACGATGAAGGCCTTCGGGATCTCCCCCGCCTCGTCATCGGGATCCCCGATGACGGCAGCGTCGGCGACCGCCGGATGCGTCAGCAGGAGCGCCTCGAGTTCGGCCGGCGCGACCTGGAAGCCCTTGTACTTGATGAGTTCCTTGACGCGGTCGACCACGGTCATGTGGCCGTCGTCATCGATGATCGCGACGTCGCCGGTGTGCAGCCATCCGTCAGCGTCGATCGTCGCGGCCGTCGCCTCGGGATTGTTGAGGTAGCCCTTCATGACCATCGGTCCGCGCACCCAGAGTTCGCCCCGCTCCCCTACGCCGCGATCCTCGCCCGTCTCGGGATCGACGATGCGGCACTCGGCGTTGGGCACCGTGATTCCGCTAGTGCCGGCCTTGAACTGCCCGGGCGGCGTGAGGTGCGACACCGGGCTCATCTCGGTCATGCCATAGCCCTGCACAACCTCGCAATTGATTCGCGCGCCTGCCTCGAGGGCCAGCTCCGCGCTCAAGGGAGCGGCACCGGAGAACACCTGACGCAGTGATGACAGGTCGTATTGATCGACGAGCGGGTGCTTGGCGAGGGCGAGGACGATCGGGGGCACGGCGAAGAAGCGCGTCACCTTCTTCTCCTGGATGAGTCCCAGCACCTGCTCAAGGTCGAATCGCGGAACCGTGACGATCGTGACGCCCTGCGCCAGGAGCCCGTTCATGAGCACCTGCATGCCGTAGATGTGGAAGAAGGGGAGAACAGCCAGGGCGACCTCGCCGTCTTCGACAGCAAGGCCTCCCTCGATCTGGCACAGGTTGGCGACGAGGTTGCGGTGGGTGAGCATGACGCCCTTGGGCAGGCCCGTGGTGCCCGAGGAATACGGCAGTACGACGACGTGGTCGTCGATGTCGACGGTCACCTGCCCCATGGGCTCGCCCAAGAGGGCGGTCACCGGAAGCGTGCCGTCGGGAGCATCCCCGATCACATAGATGTCGGTCACGTCGGTGCCCTGCACGGCCTCCATCGCCGTGTCGACGAACATGCCGATGGTGATGAGCAACTTGGCACCCGAGTCTCGCAACTGGAACCGCACCTCATCAGCGGTGTAGGTGGGGTTGATCGTGCTGATCGCGACGCCTGCGACTGCCGACCCGTGGAAGGCCACGGCGTATTCGGGAAGGTTGGGCGCCATGATCGCGATGGTGTCGCCGGGGCCGAGGCCGCGAGACGCCAATCCCCCGGCGAGACTGCTGATCATCATGGCCAATTGCCCGTAGGTGTAGGTGCGTCCCGTGGGGCCGTCGACGAGCGCCGGGCGGTCGGGCGCCCGCTCCGCCCATCGCATGACGAACTCGGTGACGGGCACATCGGGGATCTCGATGTCGGGCAGGGGGCTGCGAAAGACGATCATGGCTCCTCCTCGTTGCCGCGACACTAGCGGCGTGCGGTGAAAAGCGCCGAGAAAATGGCCAGGAGGGCAGGGTCGCGCACCTCCGGCGGAAGTGCATCGATGAGGGCGTGAACGCCGGCCATCTCGTCGGGCAGACCGTTGCCGGAGGTCAGGTCGGGCAGGTTGGCGAAAGCCCCCTCGAGGTCGTGCGAGACATCGATCCAGGGCATGTCGCGGACCTCGTCGGCCGCCGCGGCCAGGTCAGCCGTGAACTGGTCGACGGTCGCCAGCGACACGGGCTGGACAGTCAGGTGCAAGGTCCGTGGGAGATCAGCGCAACTGGGCTGGGGCTGCAACGACCAGCCACGCGCTCGCATCGCATCGGCGAGCCGGAAGGGATCGACGCGCCTATCGGGCCCCGCAGCGATGGCGATGAGAGTGGTGTCGGGTCGAGCAACGACGCCGATGCCGGGGATCTGGTCGATCGCAGCCACGATGCGCAACGTCGCCGCACGGGCATCGCGGACCGCCGTGCGATATCCCGAGTCGCCAAGGGCTTGCGCCATCGCCCAGGCCGCGGCCATGGGCCCTGCCGACTTAGTGCTCTGCAGGGTCGTGTTGACCACCGGATAGCCGGGCCAGGCCGAGAAGGCGAAGTAGGTGCCCATGCGATAGACCGCATCCGCAAAGAGAAGGAGCGAGACGCCCTTGGGTGCGAAGCCGTATTTGTGAAGGTCCAACGAGATCGACGAGATACCCGGCACGGTGAAGTCCATGGGCGGCACTGCCTCGCCGTTGAGTCGCGCGTAGGCCAGGGTGACTCCGCCGATGCAGGAGTCGACGTGACACGGGATGCCGTGCTCCAATGCAGCGGCAGCGATACCGGGCACGTCATCGACCACGCCGTGCGCGTAGGACGGTGCCGAGGCCACCACGAGAGCCGCTCGACTACCCAGCTCGTCGAGTGCCCGTCTCACCGACTCTCCGGCGAGGCGGAAGGACGCACGATCGACCGGGATCGTGCGTATGTCGAAGCCGAGGAGGTGGGCTGCCTTGTGGAAGGCCGAGTGGACGGTGTCCGCCATCACCAGCACAGGGCGTCCGTCGGGATGGGCAGCGGCCCAACGCTCGCGCGCCGCGAGCACCGCGAGGATGCATGACTCGGTGCCCCCGCTGCTGATGAGACCGGCACCGTCGGCGGGCGCCCGCATCATGTCGAGCCCCCAGCCGACGAGATCGTTTTCGAGGCGCGCCACGCTCGGGAAGGTCGTCGGATCGAGCGCATTGACCTCGCCGAAGCCGGCGAGGGCCTTGAGGGCCGCGCCCGTGGCCTCGGGTACGCCGGCGTCGTAGACGTATGCCAGCACGCGACCGCCGTGCACCGGCGGGTCGTCGGCCCTGAGGTCGGCGAGACGCGAAGCGACCACGCTCGCATCCAGTCCCTGCTCGGGCAGGCTCATGACGTTGCTCTCATCCTTACGCAATCGGGGTCGAGTTGATCGATCGACGTGCGCCCGAGGAGACGCATGGTGGATTCGATCTCCTCGCGCAGCAGGTCGACCACGCGCTGCACTCCGCGTTCGCCACCCGCCATCAGGCCATAGAGGTAGGCGCGGCCCACCGCCACCGCACTAGCACCCAGGGCGAGAGCAGCAACGACATCCGCGCCCGACATGACGCCACCGTCGATCAGCACCTCCACTCGCGGATCGACGGCCTGGCGCACCGCGGGCAGGATCTCGAGGGGCACGGGAGCGCGCTCCAACTGGCGTCCACCGTGAGTGGAGAGGACCACGGCATCAGCGCCGTGGTCAGCCACCAGGACGGCATCGTCCACTCCCTGCACGCCCTTGACGGCTAGGCGTCCGCCCCAAACGCCGCGTAGCCAGTCGAGGTCGCCGATGTTGATGGTCGGATCGAAGACGCGACCTATGAGATCGGCGACCGTGCCATCAGTGCTCGAGAGGGTCGCAAACGTGATGGGCTCGGTGGTGAGGAGGTTGCCCCACCATCGCGGATGTAGTGCCATGTCGACGGCCGTTCGCGGCGTGATGCGCGGAGGGATCGTCAGGCCGTTGCGCACGTCGCGATGCCGCCGGCCGGCCACCGGGGTGTCGACGGTCAGGATGATCGTGTCGTATCCCGAGTCAGCCGCGCGCTGCACGAGTTCCTTCACGTATCCGCGATCCCGCATGAGATAGAGCTGGAACCACCGACGCGTGCCGGGCGCGTGTCGAGCGAGATCCTCGATCGACGTGGTGCCGAGCGTCGACAGCCCGTAGGGGATCCCCGCGCGGCCGGCCACGTCGGCGACCGCGGGCTCTCCCGCGTGATGCATCAACCGCGTGAATCCGGTGGGACCGAGCACCAGGGGCATGGAAGCCCGCTCGCCCAGGATCGTCGTCGACGTGTTGACGACGCTGACATCGCGCAGCACCCGCGGCTGGAACTCCACGCGAGCGAAGGCAGCGCGCGCGCGACGAAGAGAGAGTTCGTCGCCAGCCGCGCCGTCGGTGTAGTCGAAGACGGCCCGCGGCACGCGCCGCCGGGCGAGCCGGCGCACGTCGCCAATGCTTGCGCAGCGGTCGAGGGCTGATCCGGTCGCGAATCCGACGAGGTGGCTGAAGTCGCCCCACCTGGGCACTCGTCGCGTCGTCATGTCGTCACAACCAGGCCGGCGCAGTCGGCACCGTGTCGATGCCCGTCGTCGTCAGTCCGCTTCCGGGTGCGCGGCCGACCAGCCAGGCGAGGACCTCAGCGCTACTGCCGCTGACGCCCGTGGACGCGTCGGCGCCGAGCTGGGTGCGTACGCCCTCGGCCTCCACCCAGCCGACGGGGAAGCCGTCGCGCGCGGCAAAGGACGCGGTCACGCGCGGCAGCATCCAGGACACCAGCTCGCGTGGCCAGTGCGACCAGTCGTAGCTCGCAAGGCCGAGGTCGGCGTGGTGAACGCACACCTCCTGCAGCCGCAGCAGCGGAAGGTCCCCGACCTTGACCATCAGACCCGAGCGGATCTCCATCTCCTCGCCGGCTCGATCCGCGGGTATGCCCGACACGTCGTAGGCGAAGTCTGCGTGGCTGGCGGCAATGGCCTCGTGGTGCGCAGGTGCCGAACGGCGCGCACGCCAGTCGATGTCGCCGTTGCGGGTCTCCGGTGACTCGTACATCGACCGCGGGACGCCGTCGCCGACACTGCGAGCCCGTCGCCCGAGGCCCTCGGCATTGCCCGCGACGTGGGCCAGAACGTGCCCGCGGCTCCAGCCCGGCAGGAGGGAGGGGGCGGCGAGCTCGTCGGGGCCCATCCCCTCGCAGGTCGCGAGGAGCAGGTCGGTCTCGTCCGCGAGGACGTCGATGCTCGTCATCACGAGCCCTCGTCCAGTGCGCGGCGCATGCGGGCGAACTCGACGACCTGCCGGCCGACGAGGTGCAGTCGCTCGGTGACCTGATCGTCGGCGGGCAGCTCGC
>JBJTIQ010000011.1:0-37951 GCA_046095085.1 Actinomycetota bacterium
CCATCGACCTGCACCCACACGTCGCAGCCACTGCGGCGGACGAGTTCGCGGGCCTCGGCGACCTTGGGCAGGACCATGTCGAGGAAGCGCTGGCCGCCGAATCCTGGCTCCACCGTCATGAGAAGGACCATGTCGAGATCGGGCAGCAGGTCGGCGTAGGGAGCGATCGGCGTCGCCGGATTGACGCCAAGGCCCGCCCTCGCCCCGAGCGCTCGCAGGGTGCGGGCGAGGCGAACGGGCGCGTGCACCGCCTCGGCGTGGAAGGTCACGCTGCCCGCACCGGCCTCGGCGTAGCCCGGGGCCCATCGGTCGGGGTCGGTGATCATGAGGTGGCAGTCGAGGGGAATGTCGGTCGCGGCCCGCAGGCTTTCGACCACCGGCAGACCCACCGTGATGTTGGGCACGAAATGGCCATCCATGACGTCGACGTGCAGCCAATCAGCGTCGGGGACGCGCTCGATCTCGTGCGCGAGCCGGGCGAAGTCGGCCGACAGCAGGCTCGGGGAGATCTGCATGTCCACGCCGCGAGGGTACCGTCGTCCTGGCTCAGGCATGGCGGCGCAGCAGCGCGAGGTACATCCCGTCGGTGCCGTGGACGTGCGGCCAGAGCCGCAGTGCCGGCCCCTCGCCGAGGCCGGGTATCCCGGTAGGCACGAACGATCGGGCGTCGATCCAGTCGAGGTCGCCCCTTGACCGCATCACGTCGTCGACGACTAGGTCGGTCTCGGCCAGGTGCGGTGAGCAGGTCGCATAGGCGACGACACCGCCGGGCCGGACCGCATCGGCGCCGGCGGAGAGGAGCTCACGCTGCAGCGGACCCAAAGCGGCCAGGTCGGCGGGGGTGCGCCGCCAGCGGGCCTCCGGGCGACGGCGCAGCGCGCCGAGCCCGGTGCACGGCGCATCGACGAGCACGCGATCAGCGCGACCGGCCACGATGACCTCGCGCCCATCGCCGACGATCACCTCGTGCCGGTCGCTCATGCCCCTGCGCACGAGTTCGGCCCGGTGGCGGCGAGGTTCGACCGCGACGACTCGCGCACCGCGCTGCTCGGCGAGGCCGGCGAGCAAGGCTGCCTTGCCGCCGGGCCCGGCGCACAGATCGACCCACATCTCATCGCGGCCATCGACGTCGACCGTGGCGAGAGCGAGCGCGACGAGCTGGCTGCCCTCGTCCTGGATGGCGGCCCGGCCGTCGCGCACCGGCGCGAGATCCTCCGGTCGCCCCTGCTCCAAGATCGCGGCATACGGTGACCATCGGGCCGGCGCCACGCCCGTCATCTGGCACAAGGTCATCGCATCCATGCGGCCCGGGCGAGCGACCAGCGTCGGCCGCGCTGGGGTGTTGTCGGCATCGAGGAGCGCTCGCAGGGATGCGTCGTCCGCGCGCGGAGACGGCGGATGGGCGCTGAGTGCCTGGCTGAGAGCGCGCACGATCCACGCGGGATGCGACGTGGCGAGGGCGAGATCCTCGACCGAGTCGCCGGGGGCCACGCGCTCGACCCACGAGGTCAGATCGCCGCCGTCGGCCACTCGGCGGAGCACGGCGTTGGCGAGCTTGGCCGGCCCCTCCCCCGCCACATCGCGGGCCAATGCCACAGATTCGGCCACCGCGGCATGCGGTGGCACGCGCATGGCGACGAGTTGGTGCGTGCCCATGCGCAGGACATCGAGGAGTCGACCATCGAGGCGGTCGAGCGGGCGATCGACGCAGGTCGACAAGATCGCGTCGTAGAGGCCCTGGCCTCGAAGCGTTCCGTAGGCGAGTTCGGTCGCCAGAGCCGCGTCACGCTGATCCAGTCGTGCCCCGGCAAGTATCTCCGCCATCGCGATATTGGCGTAGGCATCGTCGACGTGGACAGCATGGAGGAGGTCGTAGGCAGCGCCTCGAGGAGTCGTACGACGCGAGCGTGACCGCGCTGTCACTCGAATGCCTCGCCCGGCTCGGGTCGCACACCGCGAGCCCAGTCGGCGGCGCTCATGGCCCGCTTTCCCTGGGGCGTGACTTCGCCGAGGACGACGCAGGTCGTGCCGCTGCCCACCTCCACACGCGACTTGCCCGCCCTGACGGTGCCCGGCGATAGGTCGTCGCCGGAGGCGGGCACCACCGGGCCGACCTTCAAGCGCTCGCCGCGGAAGGTCGTCCACGCCCCGGGAGCCGGAGTGCATGCACGGACGAGTCGATCGATAACCCTCGCGTCGGCGGACCACGCGATCCGCGCATCGGCCACTTCGAGCCTAGGGGCGTAGGAGCCCCCCACGGGCGGCTGCGGGGTGGGCTCGACGGTGCCTGCGGCGATGACGTCGATGGTCGACACGATCAGGTCGGCTCCGACGAGTGAGAGGCGCCGAAGGAGCTCTCCGGTGGTGTCGCGGCCTCCGACGGGCTCCTCGACACGGAGCAGGGTGGGACCGGTATCGAGGCCGGAGTCGAGACGAAACGTCGTGGCACCCGTGCGGGTATCGCCATTGAGGAGGGCGTGCTGCACCGGTGCGGCACCGCGCCAGGCCGGCAGCAGCGAGAAGTGCAGGTTGACCCAGCCATGGGGCGGGATGTCGAGCGCCTCCGCAGGAATCAGGGCGCCGAAGGCCACGACGGGACAGCACTCCACCGACAGGTCGGCGAGCCAGCGCGAGAAATCGGGGTCACGAGGCGACAGCGTCGACACCGCGATGCCCAACTCCCCGGCTCGCTCGGCGACCGCGCTGCGCACCGGCTGGCGGCCGCGTCCCGCGACGGTGTCCGGACGCGTGAGGACCGCGGCCACCTCATGCGTCGATGCCGCGAGCGCGTCGAGCGACGGCACCGCAGCCTGCGGGGTACCTGCGAAGAGCAGGCGCATCGCTCACAGCCACCGAGCGGACACGGTGTGCGGGCTCACGCGCACCTCGGGCGGCTGCTCGCCGAACCACGCGGCCTCGCGAATGGCCTTCATGGCCGCCTTGCGGGTCTCGGCGTCGAGTCGATCCACGAAGAGAATGCCGTCGAGATGGTCGGTCTCATGCTGAAGGGCGCGGGCCAGGAGCTCGCTGCCCTCGACGACGACGGGCTCGCCGTGCTCGTTGAGGCCCTTGGCGACGACGCGCAAGGAGCGCTTCGTGTCGAACGCCAGGTCAGGGATCGACAGGCAGCCCTCCTCGCCGTCTTGCATCTCATCGGAGAGATCGAGCATCGGGTTGCACAGGTGTCCGAGCTGGTCATCGACCCACCAGGTGAACACTCGAAGCGATACGCCGATTTGCGGAGCCGCCAGGCCGCTGCCGGGTGCGTCGCGCATCGTGTCGGTGAGATCCTGGACAAGTTTGCGAAGCTCCTTGTCGAATGTCTCGACGGGAGCCGCAGGGGTGCGCAGCACGGGATCGCCGAAGAGGCGGATGGGCTGGACGGCCACGCGGGTCTCCTTCGAGTGAGACGGCCAGTCTAGGTGGGGTCAGTCCGATCCCCAGTCGAGCGGGTCGACCGCGAGAGCGAGGGGTTCGGGATCCTTGCGCGCACTGCGCGTCGCGGCTATCGAATGCAGTGCCTCCGCCAGCGCATCGCCACCCGAGCGAGGCACCGTCACCAGCAAGCGCACGGTCTGTGACGAGCGGCTCGCTCCTTCGCGATCGGCCACCGGCAGTGGCCCGCGCGTGCGGGCACCCGCGGGCAGGAGTTGGGCGGCCTCCCGCACCGCCGTCGCACTGCCGGTCAGCGTCGCGGCTCGGACGGCGGGGGGCATCGAAAGCGCGACGCGCTCGGCGAGCTCGCGTTGGGCGAGCCAGCCGGGATCCCATCGAATGAGTGCCTGCACCAGCGGTGCCGCCGCATCTGCCGTGACGACCACGGGCGCACCCGGGCGAGCCAGGGCCGCGGCGCCGAACCACCGCCGCGCGGTCTCCTCCCCCGCGCGCAGCGCAACGCGCGACAGGTGCAGGCGCGCATCGAGAATGAGGACGCCGGCATAGCCGCCCGCGGCCATGGGTTCGGCCCCGGGAGTGGCCACAACCAGCGCGGGCTCATCGAGAACATCGTCGAGTATGCGGTCGCCTCCCGAGGTCAGGATCGGCAGGCCGGGGAATGCGCGCCCGAGTTCTTCGGCCGTGCGCCGCGCGCCGATGGCGACAGCCCTCAGTCGGCCCGATCCGCAGGCGGGGCATCGCCAGTCGGGTGATGAGGCACCGCACCACCGGCACGACGGAGCGGCACCGGTCGCGCCAAATGCCAGGGGTCCGGCGCATGCCGAGCACCGGGCAGGTGCCCGGCACTCCTGGCAGGCAAGGGCGGGAACGTAGCCACGACGGGCCACCTGGACGAGCACCGGGCCGTCGACGACCGCCTTCTTAGCGGCGTCCCAAGCCCGATGTGGCAGCCGGGCCGGCCCGGCATCGTGGGCAGAGTCATCGGACTGGACGCGCGGCGCGATGCGCCGGAGCAGGTCGCGTCGCGGCGTGAGTGCGGCCGCCCAGCGCGTCTCGATCCACAGTTGCGTCTCGCTGCTGCGAGTGAAGCCCGCCGACACCAGAGCTGCACCGGTGAGGTTGGAGCGAAGCGCCAGGACTTCGCGGGCGTGCCAGCCCGGAGCGTGGGGCTCGCTGAGGGATTCGTCGCCGTCGTCCCACAGCAGCAGGAGACCGGGGTCGACAACCGGCGCGAACGCCGCCGCCCGTGTGCCCAGCACGATCCGGACACGCCCGGTCAGGACCTTGAGGAACTCGGCATAGCGGCGTTGCGGGCCCAGGTCGGCGGAGAGCACGGCGTGATGCCCCGAGCCCAGGGCGCGGGTGAGTGCGCGATCGACTCGTCCGAGATCGCGGGCGTCGGGGACTACGAGCACGACACCGTGATGGCGAGCGCCGAGTGCTGCGAGTTGGGCGAGCAGCATCGCCCAGTCGCCCGCCGGCTCGACCGCACCGGCGGGTGCGCAGGTGAGCACGCCGCGCCATCCGGTGTCGCCGTCGCGCACACGCCGAATGAGCGCCTCGCCGCCTGAGTAGGCGGACCATGCGGGCGACGGATTGATCTCGGGGACAGCGTCGGGCTCGGCGCTGGAGGACAGGATCGATGCCTCTGCCCGCGCGTGTCGCGGAGGCACCGCTGCCCGCAGGACGTCGGGGATGGACCCGGCGTATCGATCGGAGACAGCGCGACACAGGCTCAGCACCTCGGGCGTGAGCACCGGATAGGACGTCGTCACTCGCTGCAGCGGCTGCAGCCTGTGCTCGCTCGTCTCGACGAGCTCGATGACATAGGCGTCGACGAGGCGCCCGGAGAACCGCACGCGCACCCGACTGCCGACTGTCAGGCTCCCGGCCAACTTGTCGGGCACGGCGTAGTCGAAGACCCGATCGAGGTGTGCCAGCGGCACGTCGACGATCACTCGCGCCACGGATTCCACGGGCCGATCGTGCCAGCCGGGTGTGACGACGCCCAGGGGATGCCACGATGGACCCTCGACCCGGGAGGTATGCGTGAGCCACCGCTTCGTGACCACGCCCCTGCCCGAGCCCGGGGCGAGCAGGTCAACGGCGTTCTACGGCCGGGTCGTCGTCCTCGTCGTGATCGCCTCGGTCATGGCCGTGGGGTCAGTCGCCTACACCATCAGCACGGTCTTTTCCGTCGACCGCCAGCCGGTGCCCCTGCAGGAGTGGTTCATCGGGTCGTGGGGATTCATCGTCTCCGGCGAGCGGCCGCCGGGCCAACTCGTCGTGATCGCGCTGCTGGGCATCGCCATCATCGGATTCACGGCCGTGACGTTCGAGATCATCACCTCGCTGATGACCATCAGTCCTCGCCGCCGCGACCTCGAGACCTTGCGCTACGCCGGTGCCGCGATGCCGCTTCCCGGAGCGCGGGTGCGGGTCACCGTGCTCGTGCCGGCGCACAATGAAGAGGCGGCGCTGCCCACCACGCTCTCCGCCCTCGCTCAGCAGACACGGCTGCCCGACCGAGTGATGGTGGTGGCCGACAACTGCTCCGACCGGACCGTCCGGATTGCCCGCGAGATGGGCCACGAGGCGTTCGAGACGGTCGACAACGCGCACAAGAAGGGCGGCGCGCTCAACCAGGCCCTCGCCCTCCTGCTTCCCGTTGCCGGACCCGACGACGTGATCCTGGTCATGGACGCCGATACCAGCCTCGGTCCGCGCTTCATCGAGACGGCCACTCGGCACCTGGAGGAGGACCCCGAGTTGGCTGCCGTGGGCGGCGTCTTCTACGGCGAACCCGGCAGCGGACTCATCGGCCAGTTCCAGCGCAATGAGTACACGCGCTACAGCCTGCAGATCCACCAGCGCCGGGGCCGCGTCTTCGTGTTGACCGGCACGGCGACGATGTTTCGTGCCGAGGCGTTGCTCGACGTTGCCGCCGCCCGAGGCGTCTTCATTCCGGGCGAGCCCGGCAAGGTCTACGACACCGCTGCACTCACCGAGGACAACGAACTCACCCTGGCCCTGAAGTCGCTCGGTGCCACGATGATGTCGCCGTCCGAGTGCTATGTCGTGACCGAGATCATGCCCACCTGGCGCAATCTATGGAAGCAGCGGCAGCGCTGGCAGCGAGGGGCCTTGGAAAACCTCGGCGCCTACGGCTTCACGGCCGCCACGATCCGCTACTGGGGCCAGCAAGTCGGCATCGGCTACGGCACCGTCGCCCTCAACTCAGCCCTGCTCCTGATGCTCATCACCTTCCTCGCCGTCCCCTCATGGATCTGGTTTCCGTTCTGGCTTGTCATCGGCGCAGTCTTCCTCGCCGAGCGGGTCCTCACCGCGTGGAAGGGCGGGTGGCGGGCGCGTCTCCTCGCGCTCGCCCTGCTGCCCGAACTCGCCTACGACGTCTTCCTCCAGATCGTGTTCGTCAACTGCCTGTGGAACATCAGCGCGGGGCGCGAGGCACGGTGGGGACACGTCGAACGACGGGGAGCAACGACATGACCTCGCTTCCCTATGGACTCGTCTTGCCCAGCGACATCCTCACCCAGACGTGGTTCGGCGTGCTGGGGCTCTTCGTCGCACTCAACACCGTCGTCTATCTCGGTCTCACGGTCGCAAAGTTCGTACCCTGGCCCGCGCAGGTGCGCCCTGCCACCGTGCGCAAGGTCCTGCCCATCACCCCGGAGGGGCCCACCATGGAGAAGTCCCACCGATCGGCCACCCGTCAGCTCGAGCAGCCCGTGCAAGATCTGCGCGACGCCGCGGCACGCCAGACGATTCCGATGGCGCTGGCGCTCGTTGGTGCGCTCACTGCGATCGTTGCCCTGCTCTACCTCCTGCTGTACTTCACCCCCAGCGGCCCACTGCTTCTGCTCGGTCCCGTCTACGGCTTCATCCTGATCGTCGTCTCGCTCCTCCTCGCGCGGTCACGCGCAAGCGCCACCACCATGCGGTGGACCTGGACGCTGCTGATGCTCGCGCTCATGGCCGAGAACTGCTGGCGGGCGAGCGTGATCGACAGCGCCGTGCCGCTCGCCTATTCGCTGGTGATCCTCGCCTTCATCGCCCCGATCTCGCTCTCGTGGCAGTTCGGCATCGCCGGGGCGATCATTGGCGCGATTCCGGTCACCCTCGGTGGCTACGGGGTCTCCGTCGTCGACACCTTCTCGTGGGGGATGGTGTCGATCACGGCCAGCCTCGGCAGCCTGGTCATCCTCTACCTCCGACTCGTGCCCCTGGATCGCATCGCCGAGGAGCAGGCCCGGGCCGACGCGCTGGCCACTACCGACGCCCGCACCGGCATGCTGTCGCGGACAGGACTCATCGCACTGGCCCCCAGCGTCGCCGAAGCCGCCGAGCATGCGGGCGAGTCGGTGAGCGTCATCGCGTGCACCCTGCCCGACCTGAGCATGATCAACGCGGCCTATGGATTCGACTACGGCGGCGATGCACTCATAGCAGCATCGCGGTCGTTTCGAGCCGCGCTCCCCGCGAGCGCGCTCGTGTCTCGATGGGGCGGCGGGACCTTCCTCGCCCTGCTCTCCGGCGATGCCCCCACGGCCGACCACATCCGCGACGCGGTCGATTCGAACCTGGCAGCATCGGGAATCGCCCTGGGCAAGACGCCACTTCACGTGCGAGTGGGCGCCGCCACCGGATCCCCGGCCATCACGACCCTCGAGGCACTCGTCGCCGAGGCAGAGACAGCCGCGGCCGAGTCGACCTAGACCCCCGCGGCGGCCTTCAACGCCTCGGCCCGGTCGGTGGCCTCCCACGTGAAGCCGGGGAGTTCGCGACCGAAGTGGCCGTAGGCCGCCGTCGGGCGGTAGACCGGGCGCAGTAGGTCAAGATCGCGGATGATCGCCGCCGGACGCAGGTCGAAGACCTCGAGCACCGCCTCCTGGATCCGCTCGTCGGGGAGTACGCCGGTGCCGAAGGTCTGGACGAAGAGCCCGACCGGGTGCGCCTTGCCGATGGCATAGGCCACCTGCACCTCGCAGCGTTGCGCGAGCCCGGCCGCCACGACGTTCTTGGCCACCCAGCGCATGGCATAGGCGGCCGAGCGATCCACCTTGGACGGATCCTTGCCCGAGAACGCCCCGCCGCCGTGACGGGCCATGCCGCCGTAGGTGTCGACGATGATCTTGCGGCCGGTCAGGCCGGCGTCGCCCATCGGGCCACCGACCTCGAAGCGGCCGGTGGGATTGACCAGTAGCCGGTAGCCGTCGCTCGAGAGATCAACCTGCTCGAGGATCGGGTCGACGACGTGCTTGCGGACATCCGCGGCAAGCATCGTCTCCAGGTTGATGTCGCGGGAGTGCTGACTCGACACGACCACCGTGTCGATGCGGACGGGCTGGTCGTTCTCGTCGTACTCGATGGTCACCTGCGTCTTGCCGTCGGGGCGGAGGTAGGGAACGATCCCCTCCTTGCGTGCAGCGGTGAGTTGCTCGGCGAGCCGATGCGCCAGCTGGATGGGCAGCGGCATGAGGGTCGGTGTCTCGTCGGTCGCGTAGCCGAACATCAGGCCCTGGTCGCCCGCGCCCTGCCGGTCGAGCGGATCCCCGCTGTGCCCCTCGCGCTCCTCGATGGCGTCGTCGACGCCCTGGGCGATATCGGGCGACTGGGCGCCGATCGACACCGAGATACCGCAGGAGTCGCCGTCGAAGCCCTTGCTCGACGAGTCGTAGCCGATGTCCTTGACGACGTCGCGCACGATGGTCATGACGTCGGCGAAGCCCTTGGTCGTGACCTCGCCGGCGACGTGCACCTGACCTGTGGTCAGCATCGTCTCGACCGCGACGCGGCTGCGGGGATCCTGCCTCAGCAGGTCGTCGAGGATCGCATCGCTGATCTGATCGGCCATCTTGTCGGGGTGTCCCTCGGTCACCGACTCCGAGGTGAACAGACGTCGTGCCACGTACTACCTCCATGCGTTCGAGCGCCGTACCGCGCTTGCCGGTCCGACCTGGCCCGGCCGCGTCATCACCCGGGGCACCCCACCGCGCTCGGAGGGTTGCCGGCCAGCAAGCCGGGGCTACGCGCTGGCGCTCATGACGCGGAATGACCCTACCCGAAGCGGAGAGGGCAAGGGGTCAGGGCAGGCGCTTGGCGACGGCGTCCCAGACGGCGTCGGCGAGAGCGTCCTTGCTGCCGTGCGCATCGGCCACCACAGTCCCATCCGCACCAAGGATCACGGCGTCGTTGGTGTCGGAGCCGAAGACGCGGCCTTCGGAGACGTCGTTGACCACGAGCAGGTCACAGCCCTTGCGGGCGAGCTTGGCGCGAGCGAGGGCCAAGAGCTCCTCCGGCGATGACGCGGTCTCGGCCGCGAACCCGACGATCACCTGGCCGGGTGAGCGCCGGGCCACGAGGTCAGCCAGGACGTCGGCGTTGCGCACCAGCACGACCGGTGCGGGATCAGTGCCGTCGTCGGACTTCTTGATCTTGCGATCCGCGTAGTCCGCGGGACGGAAATCGGCCACCGCCGCCGCCATCACCGCCACGTCGGCGCCTGCGGACTCCGCGAGCATCGCCGCATGGAGCTCGGCCGCCGTGCCCACGGTCAACGTGCGGACGCCGGGAATCTCGGGAAGGTCGACATGCGCGGCCACGAGGACCACCTCGGCCCCGCGCAGGCGCGCGCGACGGGCGAGTGCCCAGCCCTGCCGACCGCTGGAACGGTTGCCCAGGAACCGCACGGGGTCGAGAGGCTCGCGCGTGCCGCCCGCCGAGACGACGACGCGGCGGCCGGCCAGGTCGTGCTCGGCGCCGCCCGCCAGCACCTCGTAGATGACGCGCGCGAGGTCGGCGGGCTCGGGAAGCCGTCCGGGCCCGGAATCCGCGCCGGTCAGCCGCCCGACAGCCGGGTCGAGGACCGTGACGCCGCGAGCACGCAGGGTGGCGACATTGGCCTGGGTGGCGGGGTGCTGCCACATCTCGGTGTGCATCGCGGGAGCCATGATCACCGGGCAGGCAGCGGTGAGCAATGAGGTCGTCAGGAGGTCATCGGCGATCCCCGCGGCCGCGCGGGCGAGTGTGTTGGCGGTCGCGGGGGCGACGATGACGACGTCGGCCCATCGCCCAAGTTGCACATGCTGCACGCCCGGAACGTCGTCCCAGACCTCAGTGGTGACCGGATGACCGGAGAGGGCCTCCCAGGTGGGAGCGCCGACGAAGCGAAGCGCGGATTCGGTGGGAACGACGCGCACGTCGTGGCCCTCTTCACGCAAAAGCCTCAGGAGGCTGCACGCCTTGTAGGCGGCGATGCCTCCTGACACGCCCAGGAGGACGCGCGAGGTCAGCTGAAGTCCTCGTCTGCCGAGACTGAGTAGTCGACGCTCACGACCTCGAGGGCCGGGTCGAAGGGCTCGGAGGTGAGCAGGCCGGCGTCGATCTCGCGCATCGCGATGGACAGCGGCTTCTCCTGCACGTGCGTCTCCACCAGGGGTCCGACGTATTCGAGCAGGCCCTCGCCCAACTGGGAGTAGTAGGCGTTGATCTGACGGGCGCGCTTGGCCGCGTAGATGACCAGGGAGTACTTGGAGTCGGACTTATTGAGCAGGTCGTCGATGGGCGGGTAGGTGATGCCCTCGGGGCGCACGGAGCCGGACATGAGACGACCTTTCGCGTGGCAGGGCCGCCTGAGGCAACCCGTGGCGCCGGACCTGGCGCCCGCAGGAGTCTACCCGGTCAGCAGGCCCACGATCTCCTCGGCGGCCAGGGGCACCGAGTCGTTGACCACGCTGACATCGAACTCTCCCTCGGCGGCCAGCTCGACCCTGGCCGTCTCGAGCCGGCGAGCGATATCGGCAGGCGCCTCGGTCGCGCGACCACGGAGCCGGTCGACCAAGACCTCCCAGGACGGCGGGGATAGGAAGACCTGCAGGGCATCGGGTGCGCTACTGCGCACCTGGCGGGCGCCCTGGAGTTCGATCTCCACGATCACCGGGCGCCCGGCCGCGAGCGACTCGCGAACCGGTGCGGCCGGCGTGCCGTAGAGGTTGCCCGCGAATTCCGCCCACTCGAGGAGCTCGCCACCGGCGATCATGCGCTCAAACTCCGCGCGATCGATGAAGTGGTAGTGGACGCCATCGATCTCACCGGGGCGAGGGGCCCGTGTGGTGACCGAGACGGAGAAGTCGATCGCCGGGTGATTGGTGCGTAGGTAGTCGACCACGCTCGACTTGCCGACACCGGACGGTCCGGACAGGACCATGAGCCGGCCGGTCAACGTCGGGCCTGCCGGGTCTCTCGCAGGAGGCCGGCCACCTGGTGCTCGCCGAGCCCCCGCAGGCGGCGCGACGAAGCGATCGAGCATCGGTCGAGCACGTCGGCGGCGCGGACCGGGCCGATGCCGGGCAGCGACTCGAGGAGGTCGGTGACGCGCATGCGACCGATCACCGGGTCGATGAGTCGGTCGCCCAGAACCGCGTCAACGGTGAGCGCACCCGTGCGGAGCTCTTGCTTGACTCGCGCGCGACGCTGGCGGGCGATGAGCGCCTGGTCGCGTCCGCGGGCTCGCGCGTCGGCATCCAATCCCGGCGACGACTCACCGGCCACGGTCGTCCTCGATCTCCTGGGCGATGGCAGCGGCCGCCGCTGCGGGGTCGGCGGCCCCCGTGATCGGGCGGCCGATGACCAGCAGGTCGGCCCCGCGATTGAGAGCTTCCACGGGCGTGGCCACTCGACGCTGATCGGCAAGCTCGGCGCCCGCCGGGCGTACGCCGGGCGTGATGAGCACGGTGTCGCCAGCCAGGTCGGGCACTTGGTCGCGCAGGGCGGCGCGGATGCCGGCCACCTCTTCGGGCGAGCAGACGATGGCTCGCGCCCCCGCCGCCACCGACTCGACCGCCAAGCGCTCCGCAAGGGAACGCACGTTGTTTGCGTCGGCACCCGGCGGCAGGAGACCCATGCGCACGAGGTCGCCCGGAGTCAGCGAGGTCAAGACCGTGACGGCGACGATGCGCGTCTGTGGCAGTTCGCGAGCCGCAGCGGCCACCATGTCAGCGCCGCCGGACGCATGGACCGTGAGGAAGTCGGGAGCCAAGCGAGCGACCGAGCGAGCCGCTCCGGCAACCGTTGCGGGGATGTCGTGAAGCTTCAGGTCGAGAAACAGCTGGCACGGCATGCCGGTCGTCTCAGCGGACGCCGTGCGCGCGGCGATGACCGCCTCGTCGCCGTCGCGCAGGTAGGACTCCAGGCCCACTTTGAGGGTGCTGACGTGGGGGCCCACCGCGGCCGCCCACGCGGTCATCGTGCTCAGATCGGGTGCATCGAGCGCGACGGCGATGGGGCCACGCGTCATACCCACTCCGGGGGATTGAGCTCGTCGTCTTCGAGCGCCTCCAGCGACTCAGCATCGGGCGGGCGATGGGCGTGGGATATCGCATCGCTCAGGCTGGAGAATCCCCGTGCTGCCAGTTCGCTGGCGAGTTCGGCGTGAATGCGCATGGGTGCGGATGGATCATGGAACACGACCGTGCCCACGGAGACAGCGTGCGCACCCGCGAGGATGAACTCGAGCGCATCCCGACCGGTGCGGATGCCGCCGACACCCAGGATGGGCATGTCGGGCAGCGCCTGACGCACCTGCCACACGCAGCGCACCGCGATCGGACGGATTGCCGGCCCGGAAAGACCGCCGGTCACCCCCGCCAATGCCGGCCTCATGGTGTCGACATCGATGACCATGCCCAGTGTGGTGTTGATGAGCGTGAGCCCGTCGGCCCCCGCTCGGTCGCAGGCCACCGCGATCGTCGCGATATCGGTCACGTCGGGCGAGAGTTTGGCCAGGACCGGCACGCTCGGGTCGGTGGACCGACGTACGCTCGCGATGACGCCAGAGGCGGTGTCTGCCCGGCATGCGAAGACCTGGCCGCGGTCAGCGACATTGGGGCAGGAGATGTTCACCTCGATGGCATCGATGCCGTCGTGCGGTCGGAGGATCTTGGCGAGCTCTTCGTATTCCTGCGTCGTGCTGCCGGCGATCGACACGATGGTGCGCACCCCGCGTTGGCGCAGCCACGCCAGATCGTGCTCGATGAAGTCATGGATTCCGGGGCCTTGTAGGCCGATGGAATTGAGCATGCCGCTCGGCGTCTCTGCCATCCGTGGCGTGGCCCGCCCCGAGCGGGGCTCGAGCATGATGCTCTTGGTGACCATGGCTCCCAGCGTCGCCACGTCGAAGAACTGGTCGAGTTCGCGACCGGACGCTGCGCACCCGGATGCCGTGAGGACGGGGCTCGGCATCGCGAACCAGCCGAGTGTCGTGGTCATGTCGACATTGGGGGCGGGGACATCGCCCTGGTCGTAGCGCACGACGGCCCGCGTCATGACCGCTCCCCCGGGGGCACGGGCGCACCCAGCACATCATCCGGAATCGAGCCGACGTCGTCCCAGCGCACGCGCTCGCCGCGGAAGACCGGACCCTCGACGCACGACCGAACCATGCGGGTGACGCCGTCGTCTCCGATCACGGGGAGTACGCAGGTCATGCACACGCCGATGCCACACGCCATGGCTTCCTCCACGGCGCACTGGCTGTAGGCACCGCGCTGTCCGGCGATTCCGGCAATGGCCGCAAGCATGCCCATGGGTCCGCAGCCGTAGACCACCTCGGCATTGGCCTTGTCCATGACACTGGGCAGCACGTCCGTGACGCGCCCGGTGTCTCCGAGGGAGCCATCCTCCGTCGTGATGGTCACGGTCGACGCGATGCGCTTGCCTTCGAGCACTCCGAAGAGCTTCTCCTCTGTGGACGCACCAAGCAGCATGTCGACCCGGCAGCCGCGCGAGCGCAATTGCTCCGCGAGCATGAAGAGCGGGGCGGCGCCGTAGCCACCGCCGACCAGCACGCAGCTCACCGGCTCACGTGGTAGCGAGAATGGCCGACCCAGGGGCGCGACGATGTCGAGGGAGTCGCCCCGGCGCCGTTGGGTGAGCCAATGGGTGCCGGGTCCTGCGTCGGCAACGACGACGTCGAGCGTGCCGCCGTAGATGCCCCGCGACTGGACGCCGTAGATCGAGAAGGCCCGCCGCAGGATGAGCGACGATGAGTCCAGATCACCGATGGCCAGAGCGGCGAAGTGGCCGGGACGCGTCAGCTCGGGCACGCCGGGGGCGGTCACCGTGAGCACGAAATACTGGCCGGCCCGACGCACGGATACGACCTCGCCACGCACCTGGACCGGCATCAGGCCTCCTCGCGGTCGGCGTCTGTCCGAAGGCGACGCAGGTCGTTGGCGTGTTCTTGCAGCGAGCGAACACCGATCGGTGCCCGGCGCCCAGCTTCGGCCTCCACCAGTGCTTCGATACCGAGGACAGTAGCGGCGAGGCCCTGGATGGTCGTGATGCAGGGCACGCCGGAGAGCACCGCGGCGGTGCGGATCTCGTAGCCGTCCAGCCGGGGGCCGACGCCGAAGGGCGTGTTGATGATGAGGTCGACCTCGCCCGCCCTGATCGCCTGCACCGTGGTCGGCTCGCCTTGGGGACCGGGCCCGAATCGCGCCTTGCGCAGGAGCCCGACCTTGAGGCCGTGACGTCGGAGCACGTCGGCGGTGCCGTCGGTGGCCAGGATCTCGAATCCGAGATCAGACAGCCGCTTGATCGGGAAGATCATCGACCGCTTGTCGCGGTCGGCCACCGACACGAAGACCCGGCCGGAGGTGGGCAGTCCGCCCGAGTAGGCGGCGTTCTGCGACTTGGCGAAGGCGGTGCCGAACTCGCCGTCGATCCCCATGACCTCGCCGGTTGAGCGCATCTCCGGCCCGAGCACCGTGTCGACTCCGTGGAAGCGCCCGAAGGGCAGAACCGCCTCCTTCACCGCTATCGGTCCCCCCGCCGGGAGGGTCCCGCCGTCGCCCCGACGCGGCAGGAGGCCCTGCTCGCGAAGCTCGGCGATGCTCGTGCCGAGCATGACGCGCGCGGCGGCCTTGGCCAACGGCACGGCGGTCGCCTTCGACACGAAGGGAACGGTGCGCGACGCGCGAGGATTGGCCTCGAGCACGTGGAGGACCCCGCCGGCCAGCGCGTATTGCACGTTGAGGAGACCGCGAACGCCTACCCCTGCGGCGATGGCGAGGGTGGATTCGCGGATGCGTTCGATCTCCTGCGGGCCGAGCGAGACCGGCGGCAATGTGCAGGCCGAGTCGCCCGAGTGAATGCCTGCCTCCTCGATGTGCTCCATGACTCCGGCGAGGAATAGGTCGCGGCCGTCGTAGAGCGCATCGACATCGATCTCGATCGCGTCGTCGAGGAATCGGTCGACCAACACAGGGTGCTCGGGATTGATCTCGGCTGCACGGCCAAGGTAGTCCCGCAGCATGTCCTCGTCGTAGACGATCTCCATGCCGCGTCCGCCGAGGACGTATGAGGGACGCACGAGCACCGGGTAGCCGATCTCATTGGCAATCGCGCGCGCCTCCTCGAAGGAAAAGGCCGTGCCGAATCTCGGGGCCGGCAAGCCTGCGCGATGGAGCAGGTCGCCGAATGCGCCGCGCTCCTCGGCCAGGTGAATCGATTCGGGCGGCGTGCCCACGATCGGCACGCCCTCGTCCTTCAGCGCCTGGGCGAGTCCGAGCGGAGTCTGGCCGCCGAGCTGGACGATGACGCCGACCACCTCGCCGGACTGCGCCTCCGCATGGACGACCTCGAGGACATCCTCAAGAGTGAGGGGCTCGAAGTAGAGACGGTCCGAGGTGTCGTAGTCGGTGGACACCGTCTCGGGATTGCAGTTGACCATGACCGTCTCGTATCCGGCCTCGCGCAAGGTCATGGCCGCGTGCACGCACGAGTAGTCGAACTCGATCCCCTGGCCGATTCGATTGGGTCCGGAGCCGAGGATGATGACCTTGGGTGCCCGACCCGGCTCGACCTCGGATTCCTCGTCGTACGACGAGTAGTGGTAGGGGGTGCGAGCCTCGAACTCCGCCGCGCACGTGTCGACCGTCTTGTAGACGGGACGTATCCCCATGTCGTGGCGCTGTCGACGGATCTGCGCTTCGCTCGCACCGCGCATCTCGGCAATTTGGCGATCGGAAAACCCGTGCCGCTTGGCCGTGAGCATGGCGGCCGAGTCGAGCTGATCTGCCTGCCGGAGCTCCGCGGCCAGGTCATTGAGTATCTCTATCTGGGCGAGGAACCACGGATCGATGGCGGTCGCCTCGTGCACATCCTCGATGGACGCACCGCCCCACAGGGCCCGCTGGACGTTGGCCAGCCGGCCATCGTGAGGCGTGCGTGCTGCGCCGAGCTCGGCGGCCACGTCGACGGCCGACCTGTCGTCCGCCCAGGTGAAGGGCGCCTCCTTGCGCTCGAGTGACCGCAGCGCCTTTTGCAGCGCCTCGGTGAAGTTGCGCCCGATCGCCATCGCCTCCCCGACCGACTTCATCGTGGTGGTGAGCACGGGATCGGCCTGCGGGAACTTCTCAAAGGCGAAGCGGGGAATCTTCACCACGATGTAGTCGAGGGTCGGCTCGAAGGACGCGGGGGTCTCGCGCGTGATGTCGTTGGGGATCTCATCGAGGGTGTATCCCACCGCCAACTTGGCGGCGATCTTCGCGATGGGGAATCCGGTCGCCTTGGAGGCGAGCGCGGATGACCGCGATACGCGAGGATTCATCTCGATGACGATCAGGCGCCCGTCGTCCGGATTGACGGCAAATTGGATGTTGCAGCCGCCCGTGTCGACCCCGACCGCACGGATGATGTCGATGGCGACGTCGCGCATGCGCTGGTATTCGCGATCGGTCAGGGTGAGCGCCGGCGCCACCGTGATCGAGTCGCCGGTGTGAACGCCCATCGGATCGAGATTTTCGATCGAGCAGACGACGACGACATTGTCGTGGCGATCGCGCATCAACTCGAGTTCGTATTCCTTCCACCCGAGGATGGACTCCTCGAGGAGGACCTCCGTCGTCGGACTGGCCTGCAGGCCGAGGCCGGCGATGCGCCGCAGGTCGGCCTCGTCGTAGGCCATGCCGGACCCGGCCCCGCCCATGGTGAACGAGGGGCGCACCACGACCGGGTAGCCCAGGTCGTCGACGGCGGCCAGGCAGTCCTCGAGGCTGTGGCAGATAGCCGATCGCGCGCTCTCCGCCCCGATCGCAGACACGATCTCGCGGAACTTCTCGCGGTTCTCGCCGCGTTCGATCGCGTCGACATCGGCACCGATGAGTTCGACTCCATAACGCTGCAGGACACCGGAGTGGTAGAGCGCAATTGCCGTGTTGAGGGCGGTCTGACCACCGAGCGTGGGCAGCAGCGCGTCGGGGCGCTCTTTGGCGATGATCTTCTCGACGTAGTCGGGGGTGATGGGCTCGACGTAGGTGGCATCGGCGAATTCCGGATCGGTCATGATCGTCGCGGGATTGGAGTTGACGAGGATCACCCGGATGCCCTCGGACCGCAGGACTCGGCACGCCTGGGTACCGGAGTAGTCGAACTCGCATGCCTGGCCGATAACGATGGGGCCCGACCCGATCACCAGGACCGAGGAGATGTCATCGCGACGGGGCATCACGCACCGCCCATGAGCCGTGCGAAGTCGTCGAACAGGTCCGCGGCGTCGTGCGGCCCCGCGGCGGCCTCCGGGTGGTATTGCACGCTGAACGCTGGCACGTCGAGGCACTGCAGACCCTCGACCACATTGTCATTGAGGCACACGTGGCTCACCCGAACGCGGCCGTAGGGAGTGCTCACCTCGGTGCCGACGGGTGCGTCGACCGCGAATCCGTGATTGTGCGCGGTGACGGCCACGCGACCTGTGCGCAGGTCCTGGACCGGCTGGTTGACGCCGCGGTGCCCGAAACGCAGCTTGTAGGTGCCGAATCCGAGCGCACGCCCGAGCATCTGGTGGCCGAAGCAGATGCCGAACACCGGGCGATGCGCATCGAGGGCCGCCCGCACGAGGGACACCGCGTGGTCGGCCGTTGCGGGATCGCCGGGACCGTTGGAGAAGAACACGCCGTCGCGGCCGATGGCCAGGAGCTCCTCCGCGCCGATGGTCGCGGGGACGACGTGGACGGTCATGCCGCGCTCGGCCATGCGATGCGGCGTCATGGACTTGATGCCGAGGTCGACAGCCGCGACGACGAAACGCTCCTCGCCGATGGCAGGCACGACGTAGGCCTCGTCGATGGTGACATCGGCGGTCAGATTGGCGCCGGTCATGGGGGCCACCGACCGCACCGTCGCCACGAGTTCATCGGTGGGGGCGCCGGATGCTGCACCGCTGAAGATGCCGACGCGCATGGCCCCGCGATCGCGCAGGTGGCGGGTCAGTGCACGCGTGTCGATGTCGCGGATCCCGACGACGCCGGCGTCTTCGAGCTCGCCGTCGAGCGAGCGTCGGGACCGCCAGTTGGATGCCACCGGCGAGGGGTCGCGCACGACGTATCCGGCGACCCAGATGCGCCGCGACTCCGGATCCTCGTCGTTCATGCCAGTGTTGCCCACGTGCGGCGATGTCATGACGACGACCTGCCCCTGGTAGGACGGGTCGGTGAGGGTCTCCTGGTAGCCGGTCATCCCCGTGGCGAACACAGCCTCGCCAGTGGTGGTGCCGACGGCTCCGAAACTGCGGCCCCGGAAGGTCCGCCCATCTTCGAGCACCAGCACGGCGGGCTGGGGGCCGGGCGTCACGGCGTCCTCTCGTCGGCGAGCAGTCCGAGCAGTCCATCGAGGGCCGCGGCCTGCCCCCAGGAGGGGTCCGCGCGAAAGCCCGTGTCGATGAGCCTGCCACCCAGTTGCCACGTCACCACAACCACCCCGTCGCGCTCGTAGGCCTTGCCAGCGATCCCGCGATCGGACCGGGCGCCCCGCAGATCTCGCCTCGGGATGAAGACGTCGCCCGCCCCGGTGCGGCCGAAGAGCACGCCGTCGGTACTCATGGACAGCTCGGCTCGGCTGCGGACACCCAGGTCGTGGACCACGACGCGGTCGAGCCAGTCACCGGACACGGTCGACCCGATGAACAGCCCGGGGATCGCCGGACCATCGGCGGCCCACGTCTCGGGCGCGACGGAGTGGGGGGCCGGGATATCACCTTGCCGACCGGCGCGGGCGAGCCAACCGCGGCGCATGGCCAAGAGCACGAGGGCAATGGTGGCGAAGACCAACGCGACCAGCGCGATACGGAGCGGCCATTGGGTGACGGGAGCCGACTGCGCGAGCACGAGGGTCGCCTCGGTCATGTCACGCGGCCTTCGAGCACCGTCGGACGCCCGGCCAAGAATGTGGCCACGACGCGACCGTGCATCTCTCGCGCGACGAAGGGCGTGTTGCGGCTACGCGATGCCAGACGCGCCGGGTCCACGGTCCAGCGGGCGGAGGGATCGACCAGCACGAGGTTGGCCGGCTCCCCCACCTCGAGCGGGCGACCGTGGCCGTCGAGCCTGCCGATACGGGCGGGCCGGACGGACATGCGATCGGCAACGCCGCGCCAATCCAGGCGCCCGGTGTCGACCATGGTCTCGACCACCACGCTGAGCGCGGTCTCGAGCCCGAGCATGCCGAATGCTCCGGCGGCCCACTCGCAGTCCTTGTCCTCGTGCGGGTGCGGTGCGTGGTCGGTCGCCACGGCGTCGATGGTGCCGTCGGCCAGGCCCTCTCGGACGGCTTCGACGTCGGCGGCAGTGCGCAGCGGCGGATTCACCTTGTAGCGGGGGTCGTAGGTGCGGGCAAGCTCCTCGGTCAGCACGAGGTGGTGGGGAGTGACCTCGGCGGTGACGTTGATGCCGCGCTCCTTGGCCCATCTGACGATCTCTACCGACCCCCGGGTCGACAGGTGGCAGATGTGGACGCGGGAATCGACGTGATCTGCGAGCAGCACATCACGCGCGATGATCGCCTCCTCGGCCACCGACGGCCAGCCCCGCAGGCCGAGCACCCCGGAGAGCGCTCCTTCGTTCATCTGTGCGCCCTCGGTCAAACGAGGCTCCTGCGCATGCTGGGCGATGACGCCGTCGAATGCCTTCACGTATTCGAGTGCCCTGCGCATGAGCACCGCATCGCTCACGCAGACGCCGTCATCGCTGAAGACGCGTACGCGCGCCGCCGACTCGGCCATGGCTCCGAGCTCGGCAAGCTGCTCTCCCCGCAGCCCGACGGTGACAGCTCCCACGGGGAACACGTCGCACAGTCCGGCATCGACGCCACGGCGCCAAACTTGCTCGACGACGCCGGCGGTGTCGGCCACCGGCTGGGTGTTGGCCATGGCGTGCACCGCGGTGAAGCCACCGAGTGCGGCGGCAGCGGATCCGGTCTGGATCGTCTCGGCGTCCTCGCGCCCGGGCTCGCGCAGATGGGTATGGAGGTCAACGAGGCCGGGGAGCAGGACGAGGGATCGCGCATCGACGACCAGGTCGCCATCCGGCGCGCCGCCAGGCGGCTCGAGCCCGGCTATGCGCCCCTCGGCGATGACGACGTCGACCGCCTCCTCGCCGTAGGGACGGGCACCTCTCAGTACGACACTCATGTCGAGGCCTCCGCCAGATCGGCCTCGGTGCGAGCGCCGAGGATGAGGTAGAGGACAGCCATGCGGACGTTAACGCCGTTAGTCACCTGCTCGACGATCACCGACCGCTGTCCGTCAGCGACGTCAGCCGTGATTTCCATCCCCCTGTTCATCGGACCGGGGTGCAGGACGATCCCATCGTCGGCGAGCAGGCTCGCTCGACGGGTGTCGAGTCCGTAGCGACGACTGTATTCGTGGGTGGACGGGAAGTACGCCGCGTTCATGCGCTCCCGTTGGACCCGCAGCATCATGACGGCACTCGCGCCCGGCAGCGCATCATCGAGGTCGTAGGACACCTCGCACGGCCAGGTCTGGACTCCGACCGGCATGAGCGTGGGTGGTGCCACGAGCGTGACGGACGCTCCTAGCGCGTGCAGCAGGTGCGCATTGGACCGCGCGACCCGGCTGTGCAGGACGTCGCCCACGATGACAACCCGCCGACCGTCAAGCGCGCCCTCGCCACCCGACAGATGGTGACGCAGCGTGAAGGCGTCGAGGAGCGCCTGGGTCGGATGCTCATGTGTGCCATCGCCGGCATTGATGACCGCGCAGTCGATCCACCCGGAATGGGCCAGACGGTGGGGAGCTCCGCTTGCCTCGTGCCGCACGACGACGGCGTCTGCACCGATCGCCTCTAGGGTGAGTGCGGTGTCCTTCAGGCTCTCTCCCTTGGACACACTCGAGCCCTTGGCGCTGAAGGTGATGACATCAGCGGACAGTCGCTTGGCCGCTGCCTCGAAGGAGATGCGGGTGCGCGTCGAGTCTTCGAAGAAGAGGTTGACGACGGTCCGGCCACGCAGCGTGGGCAGCTTCTTGACCGCGCGATCGGTCACTTTGGCGAGTTCGCCAGCGGTGTCGAGGATGAGGAGGGCTTCGTCGCGGGAGAGATCGGCCGCGCTCAGCAGGTGACGCATCAGCCCTCCACCGCGACCTCGTCGACCCCGTCGACCTCGGCCAGGCGCACGCGGACGGCCTGCTCGCGAGACGTGGGGATGTTCTTGCCGACGTAGTCAGCGCGGATGGGGAGCTCGCGGTGCCCGCGGTCGACGAGCACAGCGAGCTGCACGGATCGGGGTCGACCAATGTCACTCAGTGCGTCGAGGGCCGCCCTGATGGTGCGACCGGAGAACAACACGTCGTCGACGAGCACGACGATCCGGTCGTCGACTCCCAGCGCCGGGACGTCGGTGACCTCCAGGGGGCGCGTACCACGAAGGCGCAGATCGTCGCGGTACATCGTGATGTCGAGCGCTCCGCACGGGACGTCGACGCCCTCGATGTCGTGGATGCTTCGCGCAATGCGCTGCGCGAGCGGAACGCCGCGGGTCTGGATCCCCATGAGGACGACGTCGGAGGGACCGTGGGAACGCTCGAGGATCTCGTGCGCGATGCGCCGCGTCACGCGTGCGATGTCGTCGGCGTCGAGGACGCGACTATCGGCGTCGGGGCCCGTGGACCCACGTCGGGCTTCGGCATGCGCCACTGCTCCGACCCCCTTCCCCGCCTCACCGGACGGGTCGTTAAAGGTTGTCGGCCGGAGCCTAGCCCAAGGCTCGCGGCGGGGGCGTCGGGGTGGCCCGGCGGGTCGGCTCGGCCGCCCCTGACGGGCCAGTCAGGCGAGGCGCGTCAGCCGCCGGTCGCCCAGGTGAGCGCGGCCGAGAACACGAAGCCGGCGGTGCCGATGATGCCGGCCCAGCCCTTCACGCTGCGCACGGCGATCGGGATCATTTCGTTGATGACCACCACGAGGAGTGCCCCGGCCGCAACGGACTGGATGATCGCCTGGGTGGCATCCGAGGCGTTGGCGAGCAGCGTGTAGCCGATCGCCGCGAAGACCGCCCCGATGACGACCACCGCGGAGAACCTCAGCAGGATCGAGGCCATCGCGATGCCACCGGCCAGGAGCGCGGCGGAGATGCCGATGGCCTCAGGCACGGCGGAGATGAAGATCGAGCCAACGAGGGCCGCGGAGACGCCCGCGGTTGCCGTGTGCAGGGTCAGGCCCACAGCGATGGACTCGGGCACCCCGTCGATGACCATGCCGATCGTGAGGTTGCGCGCCTCCTTCTTGGAAGCACCGTGCACCTCTCCCTCACCGTGGCTGGCCGCACCCCCGGACGTGGACGCGGTCGCTTCGGCTGCCGCGAGTTCGCTCGGCACGATCCCCTCGAGGTCGTGCGACTTCTCACCCTCCCCCTTGCGCTCGAGGAGGGCGATGATGCCGAAATACAGCAGGGCGCCGATGCCCACGCCGATGGCCGTGGGTCCTGCCCCGGCCTCGTCATAGGACACCGCCACGAGGTCGATGGCCACCGCCGAGATGATGGCGCCCGCGCCGAACGCCATCAGGACGCCCACGACGAAGGGCTTCTTCAGGCTCGGGAACGTCCACGCGAGGAGTGCACCGACGATGAGCGCGGACTGGGCGATGGCGCCGAAAATGGCTGCTTCAAGCATGGAGCGGAACCTACACCCCGCCGCCCTTGCCCCCGCTGCCGATCAGGTGAACACGCATGCCGTTGGTCGTGCCGGGAATACCGGGGGGAACCCCGGCCACGATCACCACGCGATCGCCGTAGGTGACGCGCCCGATCTCCAGAAGGGCTCTATCGACCTGGACGACCATGTCGTCGGTGTGCATCACCTTGGGCACCAGGAAGGTCTCGACTCCCCAGACGAGCGCGAGTTGGCTGCGCACGCGGGGATTCGGGGTGAAGGCCAGGATCGGAGCCGGAGTGCGCCAGCGGGCGATGAGTCGGGCCGATGAGCCGGTCTCGGTGAAGGGTATGAGGCTCGCCGCCGACACTGCACGCGCCACGTCGACAGCGCCCTTGGTCAGCGCCTTCGCCGTCGAACCCGGCGCATCAGGGGGCAGCGGGGCGAGGCGCTCGAGGCCGTTTTCCTCGACGTGCTGGATGATGCGGCTCATCGTGCGCACGACGTGACCGGGGTGCTCCCCGACGCTGGTCTCGCCAGACAGCATGACCGCGTCGGCACCGTCGAGCACCGCATTGGCGACGTCGCTGGCCTCGGCTCGCGTGGGGCGCGTGGCTGTGATCATGGAGTCGAGCATCTGCGTGGCCACGATGACCGGCTTGGCAGCCACTCGGCATAGTTCGATGGCTCGCTTCTGCACGAGCGGGACGGCCTCAAGGGGCAGTTCGACGCCCAGGTCTCCTCGGGCGACCATGACACCATCGAACGCCGCGACAACATCGGCGAGGTTGTCGACCGCCTGGGGCTTCTCGACCTTGGCCAGCACGGGTATGCGTACGCCCTCTTCGTCCATGATCCGGTGCACGTCGGCGATGTCCTCCGCCGTGCGGACGAATGACAGGGCGACGAGGTCGACGCCCATGCGCAGGCCCCAGCGCAGGTCATCGGCGTCCTTTTCGGACATGGCGGGGACACTGACAGCGACGCCCGGGAGGTTGATGCCCTTGTTGTCGGATACCCGTCCGCCCTCGATCACCGTCGTGACGACGCGCCGCCCTTCGACCGCGGTGACCTCGAGGGCAACGCGGCCATCGTCGATGAGCACGGTGTCGCCAGCGTGCACGTCGCCGGGAAGTCCGGCGTAGGTCGTCGATGCCATGGCGGCATCTCCGGGGACATCTTCGGTCGTGATCGTGAAGGTCTGGCCGACCGTGAGCAGCACGGGACCGCGAGCGAAACGGCCGAGTCGGATCTTGGGGCCCTGTAGGTCGATGAGGATCCCCACTCCACGGCCGGATTCATCGCTCGCGCGCCGCACGTGGTCGTAGACGAGGGCGTGCTCGTCGTAGGACCCGTGGCTGAGGTTGAGGCGGGCGACGTCCATGCCCGACTCGACGAGTTCGAGGATGCGTTCGTAAGAGCTCGTCGCCGGACCCAGGGTGGCGACGATCTTCGCGCGACGCATGCGGGCATGTCCTTTCGTCGGGGGACTTACACCGTAAGGGGTCGCGCAGACGCGACGATCGGCGAGGGGAGGTTGGTCTCTCCCGACAGGTAGCGGTCGACCGATGCGGCAGCGGCGCGGCCCTCGGCAATGGCCCACACGATCAGCGACTGGCCGCGCCCGGCATCTCCCGCCACGAAAACTCCGGGGAGTTCCGTCGCGTAGTCATCGCCCCTGGCGAACGTGCCGCGCTCGGACAGGGACGCTCCCGATTGCGCGATGAGTGGCGAGGCCTCGGGCCCGGTGAATCCCATGGCCAGGAAGACCAGGTCGGCGGGAATCTCCCTCGATGATCCGGCCACCGGTCGAAGCTGCCCCTCGCTCGCTTGGACATCGACGACACGCAGTGCGCGCAGGCGCCCGTCGTTGCCCAGGAATTCCTCCGTCGAGACGGCATAGATCCGGTCGCCGCCCTCCTCATGCGCACTCGACGTGCGCATGACCATCGGATAGGTCGGCCACGGCTGGGAGTCAGGACGATGGGGTGGCGGCGTGGGGAGGATCTCCAGCTGGGTGACCGACGCCGCTCCTTGACGATGGGCCGTGCCGAGGCAATCGGCGCCCGTGTCTCCCCCGCCGATGATGACGACGTGCTTGCCGGCCGCGTCGATGGGCGCGGCAGCGAGATCGCCCTCCTGCACGCGATTGGCTCCGGGCAGGTACTCCATGGCCTGGTGGATGCCGGACAGATGGCGTCCCGGGATGTCGAGATCGCGCCACTTGGTGGCCCCGACCGCGATGACCACGGCGTCGTAGCGCCGCTGGAGGGTGTCGAAGGTGATGTCCACGCCGACCTCGACCCCGGTGCGGAACTTCACGCCCTCCTGTGCCATCTGCACGAGTCGGCGATCGAGGTGAGCCTTCTCCATCTTGAATTCCGGTATGCCGTAGCGCAGGAGGCCACCGATGCGGTCGTCGCGCTCGAACACGGCCACCGTGTGCCCGGCCCGCGCCAGTTGCTGGGCGGCCGCCAGCCCAGCCGGGCCCGATCCGATCACCGCCACGGCCTTGCCCGACGAGCGCTCGGGCGGCTGCGGGACTACCCAGCCGGAGTCCCAGGCCCGGTCGATGATCGAGACCTCCACCTGCTTGATCGTCACGGGGTCGGCATTGATGCCGAGCACACAGGCTGTCTCGCACGGGGCCGGGCACAGCCGACCGGTGAATTCGGGGAAGTTGTTGGTGGCATGCAGCCGTTCAGCGGCCGCCTTCCAGTCCGAGCGCCAGACGAGGTCGTTCCACTCCGGGATGAGATTGCCGAGCGGGCATCCGTTGTGACAGAACGGGATACCGCAGTCCATGCAGCGTCCTGCCTGTCGCGCCAGCCGCTCCGGTTCGAACTCCTCGTAGACCTCTTTCCAGTCGAGGATGCGGACGTCGACGGGACGACGCTCCGGTGTCTCGCGCCCACTGGTGAGGAACCCCCTCGGATTAGCCACGTGCCGCCTCCATCACTGCCGCGGCCGGATCACGGCCCTCATCCTGTGCACGTCGACGGGCATCCAGTGCGCGCTTGTAGTCGACGGGCATGACCTTGGTGAAGCGCGACGGATCCCACTCCGCGACGAGGCTCTCGGCAACCGGCGACCCCGTCTCCTCGGCGTGGCGACGCAGCAGATCGCGCACGAGATCCTCATCCGAGCCGTCCAGGCCTTCGAGCTCGACCATCTCGGGGTTGATCCGCTCCGGCCGGAGGTCGAGAACGAAGGCCGTGCCACCAGACATGCCCGCCGCGAAGTTTCGCCCGGTCGGACCGATCACGATGACGGTGCCGCCGGTCATGTATTCGCAGCCGTGGTCGCCGACGCCCTCGACGACGAGGACCGCACCCGAATTGCGAACCGCGCATCGCTCGCCCACGCGTCCGCGAAGGAAGGCCTCGCCGCTGGTAGCGCCGTAGCAGATGACGTTGCCGGCGATGATGTTGTCTTCGGCCGCGAAGGGTGCGACGCGATCTGGGCGCACCACGAGCCGGCCGCCCGAGAGGCCCTTGCCGAGGTAGTCATTGGCATCGCCTTCCAGCCGCAGGGTGATGCCGCGCGGAAGGAAGGCGCCGAATGACTGCCCGGCGGAGCCGTTGAACGTCAGGTCGATGGTGCCTTCGGGTAGGCCGTCCCCGCCATGCCGGCGCGTGACCTCCGAGCCGAGCATCGTCCCCACGGTGCGATTGACATTGCGAATCGGCAGCCTTGCCCGGATGGGTTCCCTGCTCTCGAGCGCAGGGGCGCACAGCGCGAGGAGCTCGTTATCAAGAGCTCGATCGAGCCCATGGTCCTGGTCGGTCACATGGCGACGCGCGGCGTCGTCGGCGATCGCCGGCACGTGGAGGACCGGCGAGAGGTCGAGCCCACTCGCCTTCCAGTGCTCCACCGCTGCGCGCGTATCGAGCATCTCGACCATGCCAATGGCTTCCTCGAGTGAGCGGAACCCCAGTCGAGCCAGATGCTCGCGAACCTGCTCGGCGATGAATTCGAAGAAGGTGACCACGAAGTCGGGCGAACCTGTGAAGCGCGCCCGCAGCTCGGGGTTCTGCGTGGCCACGCCGACCGGACACGTGTCGAGGTGGCACACGCGCATCATGATGCAGCCCATGACGACGAGTGGAGCGGTGGCAAAGCCGAACTCCTCGGCCCCCAGCAGCGCTGCGATGACCACGTCGCGGCCGGTCTTGAGCTGGCCGTCGGTCTGGACGACGACGCGGTCGCGCAGGCGGTTGAGCAGGAGGGTCTGCTGGGTCTCGGCCAGCCCCAGCTCCCACGGGGTGCCCGCATGCTTCAAGGACGTCAGCGGCGACGCACCCGTGCCCCCGTCGTGGCCGGAGATGAGGATGACGTCGGCATGCGCCTTGGCGACCCCGGCCGCAACGGTCCCGACCCCGGCTTCCGACACGAGCTTGACGTGGACCCGCGCGCGAGGGTTCGCGTTTTTCAGGTCGTGGATCAGTTGCGCGAGGTCCTCGATCGAGTAGATGTCGTGGTGCGGTGGCGGCGAGATGAGTCCCACGCCAGGAGTGGAGTGCCGGGTCTTGGCGATCCAGGGATAGACCTTGTGGCCCGGCAGCTGGCCGCCCTCCCCCGGCTTGGCTCCCTGCGCCATCTTGATCTGCAGGTCGTCGGCGTTGACGAGGTACTCGCTGGTGACGCCGAAGCGACCTGATGCCACCTGCTTGATGGCCGACCGCTTCGAGTCGCCATTGGCCATCGGCTCGTAGCGCTCGGCATCCTCGCCGCCCTCTCCGGTGTTCGACTTCGCCCCTATCCGGTTCATCGCGATGGCGAGCGTTTCGTGCGCCTCCTGGGAGATCGACCCGTAGGACATGGCCCCCGTAGAGAATCGCTTGACGATCTCGCTGACCGGCTCCACCTCGTCGATGGGCACCGGCGATCGGGCGCCCTCGCGCAGGTCGAATAGCCCGCGAAGCGTCATCAGCTGCCGGCTCTGGTCGTCGACCCGGTCGGTGTAGTCGCGGAAGATGTCGAACCGCTTCGTCTTCGTGGCGTGCTGCAGGCGGAAGACCGTGTCGGGGTCGAAGAGATGGGGCTCACCCTCGCGACGCCACTGGTATTCGCCACCGACCTCCAATCGCCTGTGCGCCGGAGAGATGCCCGAGGGCGGGTAGGCAGCGTCATGCCGGGCAAGGACCTCTGCGTGGACGACGTCGAGACCTACTCCACCCAGACGAGAGGTGGTGCCGGTGAAGTAGCGAGCGATGACCTCGTGGCCAAGGCCCACCGACTCGAAGATCTGGGCGCCGCGGTACGAGCCCACCGTCGACACACCCATCTTGGACATCACCTTGAGGAGGCCCTTGCCCAGGGCCTTGACCAGGTTGCGCACGGCCTTCTCGGGGGTGATGCCGGTCAGCACGCCTCTGTAGACGAGATCCTCCACCGACTCCATGGCGAGATAGGGGTTGATGGCCGCGGCTCCGAAACCGACGAGCAGGGCGGCGTGGTGCACTTCGCGCACATCCCCCGCCTCGATGATCAGGGCTACCTGCGTGCGTGTCTTGCGGCGCACGAGGTGATGGTGGACGGCGGAGCAGAGCAGCAACGACGGGATCGGCGCGAGGTCGGTTGTCGAATCGCGATCAGAGAGCACGATGAAGCGAGCGCCCGTTTCGATGTGCGCGTCAACCTCATCGAAGATCTCCTCGAGCCGCGCCTCGAGGCCTGCGGCTCCCGCGTCGACGTCGTACAGGCCCATCACCTTAGCGGCTGCGAAGCCGGGCACGTCGTCCTCGGCGTTGATGTGCAGGATCTTGGCGAGCTCGTCGTTGTCGATGATCGGGAATGGCAGAACGACCTGCCGGCAGTGAGCGGGCGTGGCATCAAGGAGGTTGCCCTCGGGCCCGATGACGGTCGAGAGCGAGGTGACGATTTCTTCTCGGATGGCATCCAGCGGAGGATTGGTGACCTGCGCGAATGCCTGCTGGAAGTAGTCGAAGAGCAGTCGCGGGCGCGCTGAGAGCACGGCGACCGGAGTGTCGGTGCCCATCGAGCCGATCGGCTCCGCTCCGGTCGTGGCCATCGGCGAGAGGATGAGCCGGAGTTCCTCCTCGGTGTAGCCGAAGGTCTGCTGGCGGCGGGCAACGGAGGCCGCGGTGTGCACGATGTGCTCACGCTCGGGCAGGAAGTCGAGGTGGATGAGGCCGTCCTCGAGCCACTCGGCGTAGGGCGCCGCTGCGGCGAGACCGGCCTTGATCTCGTCGTCCTCGACAATGCGCCCGGCAGCGGTGTCCACCAAGAACATGTGCCCCGGCTGCAGACGGCCCTTGCGCACGACCGAGGCCGGATCGAAGTCGAGCACCCCGGACTCTGAGGCCAGGACGACGGTGCCGTCATCCGTGACCCAAAAGCGCCCCGGCCGCAGGCCATTGCGGTCGAGGACGGCACCGATCAAGGTGCCGTCGGTGAACGAGACATTGGCCGGGCCGTCCCAGGGCTCCATGAACGTCGAGTGGTACTCGTAGAAGGCCCGGCGCGCGGGGTCCATGCCGAGGTTGTTCTCCCACGCTTCAGGAATCATCATCAGCACCGCGTGCGGGAGGCTGCGACCGCCCAGGTGCAGGAGTTCGAGCACCTCGTCGAACGAGGCCGAGTCGCTGCCGCCCGCTGTGCAGATGGGGAAGAGCCGTGACAGGTCACCGGGGATCACGTCGGACGCGAGAAGGGCCTCGCGGGCACGCATCCAGTTGCGATTGCCCTTGACCGTGTTGATCTCGCCGTTGTGCGCGATGAGCCGGTAGGGGTGCGCAAGAGGCCACGACGGAAACGTGTTAGTCGAGAAGCGAGAGTGGACGAGGGCGAGCGCGCTCTCGACATCGGGGTCGGCCAGGTCGGGGTAGAAGGCGCCGAGTTGATGGGTGGTGAGCATCCCCTTGTAGACCAGCGTCCGACCGGACAGCGACGCGAAATAGGCACCGCTCTCGTGTTCGGATCGCTTGCGCAGGCAGAAGGCCATGCGCTCGAGGGCAAGCCCCGGCTCGACCTGCGAGAACGGGGTCACGAAGAGTTGCTTGAAGCGTGGCATGACGCTGCGGGCGGTTTCGCCAAGCGACGACGCATCCGTCGGAACGTCGCGCCATCCGAGCACCCGCAGTCCCTCTTCTGCCGCGATGCGCTCGATCTGGCCGCGCGCTACAGCCTCGTCGGCATCATCCGCAGGGAGAAATGCCATGCCCACGGCATAGTGCCCGACCGGCGGCAAGTCGAAGCCCGCCACGCGTCGCAGGAATCGATCGGGGACCTGGATGAGCATGCCCGCGCCGTCTCCGGAATCCGGCTCGGCGCCCGAGGCACCGCGGTGGTCGAGATTGAGCAGCGCGGTCATGGCCTGCTCGACGATGGGATGTGAAGGGACGCCCGTCAGGGTCGCGACGAAGGCGACACCGCACGCATCGCGTTCGAACGCGGGGTCGTAGAGGCCCTGAGCATGCGGAAGCGCCGAGAACGGCATCGGCGAAACAGACAACGGGCCACACCTCCACGTCATTCGCTCCCCATGGCCGAGGAGCGAGGGACGGGACGCCATTGGCCCGTGCCGGGAACCCTAGCAGGGCCACGGCCCCTCACGCAGCGAGAGCCCTAGCGGACGAGCGTGCTGCGGGTCTGGCTCGTGGCGACGGTCTGCCTGCCGGAGGTAGCAATCACACGCCACTCGTAGGTACGACCCACCGGAGCCGCTCGCGGGATGCGGATCGCGAAGTCGTATTGCCCCTTGGCCGAGAGTCGAGCCGTGGCACCGGACTTCCAGGCACCCCCGTCCCAGCGGGTCTGGTAGGTCACCTTCGTGGCCGCGCCCACGGGTGCCACGTGGCCCCGGAGGACGGACTTCTCGCCCCGCTCGAGACTGATACCCGGGCAGCGCAGGACCACGCGAGGCGAGGTGCTCGCGCGCGCCTGGGTCGCTGCTCGTCTACCGGTCGGCACCAGCGTCATGTTCGGCTCGCAGTCAGCGGTGACTCCGCCGGCAGCGGCGCGCTCGCACACGCCCCCCTGCACATTGCCGCCGTTCCAGACCTGGCGGTAGCAGTTGCGCAGCGCGAGCTGGCCCCAGTAGTTGGGATGCAGGGATTCCTGCCCGAAGGTGTCCCCGGCGTTGATGATGTCGATCTCCATCACCCACTCGCTCCGGTCGGCCGAGCCCTTGTCCTGCCAGTTGCCGACCCCGCCCATCGAGTCCACGCGATTCACCGACTTGTTGCAGAGCTCGCGATCCGCGAAGGCGCGGCTGCTGTCGAGTACGACGACCTGGAGGGTCGGGCGCTGCCCCTGGGCATCGCTTGCCGCGCCCTGATACGTGCGATTGATCATAGGCAGCACGCTGCCGAGAGCCCAGTCCAAGTCGCCATTGCGCAGGCCGCAGCCACCGTCGTACTGGCGGGAGTAGCCGGACTCGCCGTAGCGCATGTTCGCCGAGGTGGGCAACGGCTGCGGGTAGAGCTGAAGGACTAGCGTCCACTCGGAGTCCTCGTAGCCGGCGTTCTCCATGGCCTTAGCCACGTTGAGGATCGCCCCGGTGGTGTCACCGCGCACGCGCTGCTGGGCCGCATCGGAGAGGTAGTCCTGCACGGTGGCGAGGTCCTTGCAGTGGGGATCGAGGAACGGCACGAGGAATGCCTTGACGCATGCCTCGAAGATCGGGGCGAACTTGAAGTCGTTGCCGCTGATGGAGAGGGCCACCATCTTCACGTTGTGCTCGCTGGCGAACTCCTGGAGCATCAGGGCCTGTCCCTTGCGGGAACCCTCCTCGTAGAAGTCGATCCCCGGCTTGAAGTAGCCGTCGCCAGACATCTTGGTTCGAGTCACCGCGCCGCTGCACGCGAGATTGAGCGAGCGCACCACGCCGATGTGGATCGCCGCCGACTGCGACCGATGGCAGCGCTCGATGGCCTCGCCGCTTCCTGCATCCCAGTACGCCGCACGGCCTAGGGCGTCGATGTTGCTCGTCCCGCCCGACTCATTGCCCGCCCAGCGGCCAGCCTCCCCGGAGATGTAGGAGTCGCCCAGCGAGACCACCCAGGGCTCACCGTCCGGAGCCGACCGCGGGGCGGGGTCAGCGGCAGGATGCGTGGAAGGCGGCGGCGCCGCCTGAGCTCCCGGGCCGGCCAGGAGTGCAGCTCCCAGGGCAAGCGTGGCGGCAACGGTGATCCCCCACAGGCGCATGGGGGCACAGTAGGAACGTCGTCGCAAGGTGTCCAGGCAGGCGGTCGGTCAGGTCGCCTGGGTATCGGGCGGGGCTTCGCCAGTCGGGGCTCCGTCGGCAGGGGGCGCCACCTCGGTGACCTTGGCCGCAGGCTTGGGTGCGGTCACCTGCTCCCGAGCCTCTTCGCGCTCCTGGCGCTCGACGTACTTGCGCGGCGGAGTCACAGTCTCGCGGCCGGGGCGCAGGCGAGCCGAGACGATCAGGTAGACCAGCGCGCCAATGGCGACGAGGATCGACGTCCAGACGTTGAGGCGAACCCCGAGGATCGTGTTGGCGGTGTCGATCCGGAGGTATTCGATCCACACGCGGCCCAGGCAGTAGAGCAAAACGTAGAGGGCGAAGACGCGCCCATGACCCATCGTGAAGCGCTTGTCCGCCCAGATCAGGATGAGCGCCACGCCGAGCATCCACAGCGACTCGTAGAGGAACGTCGGATGGAACGTCGCGAACTCCGCGTAGCCCTCCGGTCGGTGCTGCGGATCGATCTGCAGCGCCCACGGCAGCGTGGTGGGGGCTCCGAAGAGCTCCTGGTTGAACCAGTTGCCCCATCGGCCGATGGCCTGGGCCAGGGCGATACCCGGGGCGATCGCATCACCGACCGGTGGCAGCGCCACGCCCAGTCGCCGGGCACCGATCCAGGCGCCGAGGGCGCCCAGCGCAACCGCTCCCCAGATACCCAGACCGCCGTCCCAGATGCGCAGCGCTCCGACGACGCCCGAACCTCCGGGACCGAAGTACAACTGCCAGTCGGTGACGACGTGGTAGAGGCGCCCTCCGACGATGCCGAATGGCACGGCCCAGATGGCTATGTCGCCGATCACCCCGGGCGAGCCGCCGCGCGCGACGTAGCGCTTCGAGCCGACGACGACGGCAACGACGATGCCGACGATGATCAGCAACGCATAGGCGCGGACGGGCAGCGGCCCGAGATTCCATACGCCCTGCGAGGGCGAGGGAATGAACGCGGGCAGCGGTCCCATGGGTCAGCGTCGAGCGTCGACTACTGCGTGGCCTCAGCGACCAGCTTCTCGAGCCCAGCCTGATCGGCGAGTTGGGCCCCATCGAGCTGGGTGCCGTTGAGGAAACCCGCGGGGGTGCCGGGGATCTCCGCCTCGTAGAAGGCCTGGGTCGAGTTGACCGCCCACCCGAGGTAGCGCCCACCGGTCAGGCAGGTGTTGAACTCCTCGAGGGGCACGCCGGAGATCCCGACCTCCTCGGCGAAGGCCAGCAATTGCTCCTGGGTGTAGCCATCTCCCTCCACCGTGGGCTGGTTGGCGTAGATGACGTCGTGGTATTCGGCGGTCTTGCCGGCGTCGATCGCGCATCCCCACGCGGCGATGGCCTCCGCGGACGACTGGTTGCCCAGGTTGTTGTCGAGGAATGCGGTCGGGCGCCACACGAGCCGGACCTTGCCCTCTTCGGCCAGCGACTGGATGCCGGCGCCGTTGACCGCCTCGAGCGATCCGCACGCGGGGCACTGGAAGTCCTCCCAGATCTCCAGCAGCGGGGAGGTCGCGGGCGCGGTGCCATAGGGAACGCCGTAGGGCACTTCCCCGCTCGAGTCGTAGACGCCGGCAGGCACGGGCGCCGAGGGGTCGGGGCTGGGCAGGGGCCTGACGTCGCCTCCACCGCCGGAGCCGGATCGCGAGGCGAAGACGGCGATCCCGATGATGGCGACGACGACGACGATCACGCCGATCGCACCAACGATGCGCACGGTGCGCTCGCGGCGCTTCTCCTTGGCCTGCTGCTCCGCTCGGGCGGCCGCCGCCTTCTCGCGCACGCTCTTGGAGGGCTTGTCCTTGGCCATGCTGCTCACAACCTCCGGGTCTGAGGAATCGCCTCATACGTTACGGGCAATGCTCACTCCGTGCGACGCCGCACCCCCACCGCAAGTTCCGCGGCTAGTTCGCGGACCGAGGCCTCCGCCGCCTGTAGAGAGGGGGCATCGAGTACGCGACGAATGAAGGCGGACCCCACGATGACCCCATCCGCATAGGCAGCAATCTCCGCTGCCTGGTCGCCGGACGACACACCGAGCCCGACCGCGACGGGCAGGGTCGTGACCTCGCGCACGCGCGAGACCAGCGACTCGGCGGCACCGGAGACCGACGTGCGCGCACCGGTCACGCCCATCGTGGACGCGGCGTACACGAAGCCGGTGCAGGCCCCGGCCACCGTGCGCAGGCGCGCGTCGGTGGACGACGGCGCCACCAGGAAGATCCGGTCGACATCGTGCGCATCCGTGGCGCGCGTCCACTCCGCGGCTTCCTCGGGAGTGAGGTCGGGGGTGATGACGCCACAGCCGCCCGCCTGAGCGAGTCCGCTGGCAAAGGCATCCACGCCAAAGCGCTCCACGGGATTCCAGTAGGACATCACGAGCGTCGCGGCCCCGGTCGCGGACACGCGCTCGACGACCTCGAGCACTCCGGCCGGCGTCATGCCCCCGCGCAGCGCCGTGTCGGCGGCCTCCTGGATGACGGGCCCGTCCATGAGGGGATCGGAGTAGGGCAGGCCGACCTCGACGATGTCCACGCCCTCGTCGACCATGGCCTCGATCAGGCGCACGCTGTCGTCGCGAGTCGGGAACCCGGCGGGGAGGTAACCGATGAGCGCTGCCCTGCCTTCGTCGCGGGCTCGCGAGAAGGCATCGTGAAGACCTGTCATCGTCCTTCGGCCGCTTCGTCGGGTTCGTCGATGCCGAACCAGCGCGCCGCCGTTGCGACGTCCTTGTCGCCGCGTCCGGACAGGTTGACCAGGACCGTGCCGTCGGGCCCCATTCGGCTGCCGAGGCGCATGGCCCCGGCGAGGGCATGGGCTGATTCGATCGCGGGGATGATGCCCTCGGTTCGGCACAGGGCCTGGAATGCCCGCATGGCCTCCGCGTCGTCGACCGCTTCGTAACTTGCCCGACCCGAGTCATGCAGCCACGCGTGCTGAGGACCGACTCCGGGGTAGTCCAGGCCCGCGCTGATCGAGTGGGATGGCACCGTCTGGCCCCACTCGTCCTGCATGACGTAGGTGCGTGCGCCGTGGAGTACGCCGGGCGATCCTCCCGCGAAGCGTGCAGCGTGCCGCCCGGTCGAGACGCCATCGCCACCCGCCTCGAATCCCCACAACTGGACATCGGCATCGCCTAGGAATGCCGTGAAGATCCCCATGGCATTGGAGCCGCCCCCAACGCAGGCGGCAACCGCATCTGGAAGCCGCCCGGTGCGGTCGAGAATCTGCGCGCGGGCCTCCCGTCCGATGACGGATTGGAATGTGCGCACCATGTCGGGGAAGGGGCTGGGGCCCGTCACCGTGCCCAGGATGTAGTGGGTGTCGTCCACGCTCGTCACCCAGTCGCGCATGGCCTCATTGATGGCGTCCTTGAGAGTGCGGCTGCCTGCCGTGACCGGCACGACGGTGGCACCGAGCAGTCGCATGCGCACGACGTTGAGTGCCTGACGGCGAGTGTCCTCCTCGCCCATGTAGACGACGCAGTCCAAACCCAGGAGCGCCGCGGCGGTCGCCGTGGCCACGCCATGCTGACCCGCACCGGTCTCGGCGATCACGCGCTTCTTGCCCATGCGCACGGTGAGAAGAGCCTGACCGAGGACGTTGTTGATCTTGTGCGAACCCGTGTGATTGAGGTCCTCGCGCTTGAGGAAGATGCGCGCGCCAGAGCAGTGCTCCTGCCCGAAGCGGACGGCCTCGGTGAGCGGGCTAGGGCGCCCGGTGTAGTGGCGCTCCAAGCGCTCCAACTCCGCGCGGAACGCGGGGTCGTCCATGGCAGCGTGGAATCCCTCGTCGAGCTCGTCGAGGGCGGCGGTGAGGGCCTCTGGCACGAAGCGGCCGCCGTAGGGGCCGAAGTGACCGCTGGCGGTCGCGCTAGCCACGACCCCCTCGCAGCGCCGGGTGCGAACCCGCGGTGACCAGGTCGTGCACGGCCGCGCGGGGGTCGGCGGACGTCGAGAGGCTCTCGCCGACGAGGACAGCATCTGCGCCTGCCTCGGCGTAGGCAATGAGGTCGCGCGGTCCGCGAACTCCGGACTCGGCGATGCGCACGCACGAGGCGGGAATCGAGGGCGCCACGCGAGCGAAAGTGTCGCGATCGACCTCCAGGGTGCGCAGGTTGCGGGCGTTGACGCCGATGACCGTGGCGCCGGCATCGACGGCTCGCTCGACCTCCTGCTGGTCGTGCACCTCCACGAGCGGCGTCATCCCGAGGGAGCGGGTGCGCTCGATGAGACTGACGAGTGCGTTCTGGTCGAGAGCCGCCACGATGAGGAGTGCGAGGTCGGCGCCGAACGCGCGCGCCTCCCACAGCTGGTAGCTCGTGACGATGAAGTCCTTGCGAAGCACCGGGATGTCGACCGCACACCGCACCGCTCGCAGGTCATCGAGCGTTCCATTGAACCGCCGACGCTCGGTCAGGACGCTGATGCACCGCGCACCGCCTGATTCGTAGTCACGGGCCAGTTCGGCGGGATCCTCGATCGACGCCAGCGCACCCTTGCTCGGGCTTGCCCGCTTGACCTCGGCGATGACCCCGACGCCGGGTTCGCGAAGCACGGCCTCGGCGTCGAGCGGCGCGGGCTTGCGCGCAGCGCACTCCTTCAGTGAGTCGAGCGGGGTCGACTGCATGCGCGCATCGAGGTCGGCGCGCACGCCGGCAACGATGTCGTCGAGGACGCTCATTGAACCGCCAGGCGACTCAGCACGTGGTCAGCGTGCCACAGTCGCGAGGGGGTGTCTCAGCCGACCCCCGACCCCAGATAGGGCACAAAATTGCGCACGATCGCGAAGGCGCTTGCCACGACGAGCAGCACGATGGGCAGGACGCGAGCGACGAGCGTTCGAGCGGGTGTCGGGGCTGGCTGGCGGCCAGTCCACGCGCGATACATCCACAGGCCCCATCCCACGATCAGGAACGGCACCATGACCACGAAGAGCATGTTGTGGTCCAGGGCCCCCGCGAGGTCGCCATTGGCCAGGCAATTCGTCGCGCGCAGGCCTCCGCATCCGGGGCAGTCGATGCCGAATAGCGCCTTCGTCGGACACGGCGGGTACACGCCCGGAACGTGTGGATCCACGGTGCGAATGAAGAGCGTTGCCGCGATGACACCCACGCCCGCGACTACCGGTGCAGCCACGCGACGCCACCGCGGGCGCCTATCGAACAGCGCGGGGGTTTCGGGTTGCGTGGACGACGCGCCGTTGCGGGTGAGCACGTCGACAGCCTACGCCGCAGTGGTCCCCGAGGCGTGGCCTACGAGGGGGACTCCGACCGTGAAGGCAGCCCCGCCGTCGGATGCCACCGCTGCGCGCGCCCCCCCGCCCATGCCCTTCGCGAGCCGACCCACGATGGCCAGGCCGTGGCCGGTGCCGACCGGGCGCAG
>JBJTIQ010000012.1:0-2709 GCA_046095085.1 Actinomycetota bacterium
CGTCCGAGGTGCTCGGCCGCCTTGGAGTAGAGCCGCACGTTGTGCAGTTGGTAGCCGCTGGCCTGCTCGTACATCATTCCGCACGGCTCAAAGACCTCGGGCATGTCTCGCTCGAATCGCTCGAGAGCGACGTCAATCCACCTGTCCTCGTCGAATGCCTTGCCCGCCTGCAAGAGGGCGACGTTGGACATCGCTCCATGGTTGTGCACGGGCTGATAAGGGGGGCCGGGGTAGCGAGTGGCGTCCATGTTGGCAACGGCGAGCCTTTGGGCAATGGGCCGCAGCCGCTCGTCGCGAGTCAGCGCGAAGAGACAGGTCGCCGTCTCAAGGCGCGTGCGGAACTGGCCCTGGGTCCAGCCCACCGATCGAAGCGCGGACTTGTCGGCGATGTTGCCGGGATCATCGAGCACTCGGTCGCGCTCCTGGAAAACCTCGATGGCGGTCTCGGAGTCATCCAGCGCCAGGGGTACGAGCCAGGCGAGGGAGTGGAACCACAGCGTCCATGCCCGGTCTCGGGGGTCGTTAGCGCGCCAGCCCTTGCGGTCGAGTCGCACCGTGTGGCCGTCCATCCTGACAATTCGGCCGGAGGCGACCTGCGAGACGTCGACCTTCCACTGCACCGCGGTCTTGTAGGACGAGCGGCACTGAGTGGGCATCTCGGGGATGTCGGTCGGTCGCGCGGTCGCTGGCGGCGCGAGGAGCACGGAGGCTCCCAGCACGAGGGGAACAGCCAGCCCCAGTGCTCGCACGAGACCCGGGCGGCGCATCGTTCGATTCTGCCCCAGCCGAGGGCCAGGAAGCGACTTCACCCCGCGGCTATGAGGGAGCCGTGAAGGACGTCACAGTGCTCAGCGCTGGGGAGCGACAGTGAGGTGAGATCCGTCGGTCACGGTGCCGATGCTGACCGTGTCGCCATCGTGAACCTCGCCGGACAGGATCTCCTTGGCAAGCGGATCTCCGATCGCGGTCTGCACGAGTCGACGCAGCGGGCGGGCACCGTATGCGGGGTCGTAGCCCTTGTTGACGAGCCACTGCAGGGCCTCGTCAGAGATATCTAGCGTGATGCGCCGATCGTGCAGGCGTCGCTGCAACTGATCGACCTGCAGTCGCGCGATGCGCTCCAACTCCTTCTTGTCGAGCGGGTTGAACATCACCATCGCGTCGAGGCGGTTGAGGAACTCCGGGCGGAAGTGCTGCCGCACCACCGCCATCACCTGCTCCTTGCGCACGTCGTAGGGCTCGGTCTGGTCGATGAGGAACTGCGAGCCCATGTTGGAGGTGAGGATCAAGATGACATTGCGGAAGTCGACCGTGCGACCCTGGCCGTCGGTGAGACGACCGTCGTCGAGCACCTGCAGGAGGATGTCGAATACCTCCGGGTTGGCCTTCTCGACCTCGTCGAGCAGCACCACGGAGTAGGGACGACGACGCACCGCCTCGGTGAGCTGGCCGCCCTCCTCGTAGCCGACATAGCCGGGAGGCGCACCGACCAGGCGGGCCACCGAGTGCGTCTCGCTGGATGCGCGCGTGTCGATGCGCTCGATGGCGCGCGCGTCGTCGAAGAGGAATTCCGCGAGCGCCTTGGCCAGCTCGGTCTTGCCAACGCCGGTCGGGCCGAGGAAGAGGAAGGAGCCGGTCGGGCGATTGGGGTCGGCGATCCCCGCGCGGGCGCGGCGTACGGCGTCGCTGACCTCGCGCACAGCCTCGGGCTGGCCGACGACGCGCTTGTCGAGGTAGTCCTCCATGCGCAGGAGCTTCTCGCTCTCGCCCTCGAGCATGCGGCCGGCAGGAATGCCGGTCCACGACGAGATGACCTCGGCGATGTCGTCGGCGGTCACCTCCTCCTGCACCATCGACGCCTCGCGGGCGTTGGTCTCGGCGGTGACGCGCTCGAGTTCTTCTTCGAACGTCGGGATCTCGGCGTAGAGCAACTTGGATGCCTGCTCGAAGTCGCCGGAGCGCTGAGCCTTCTCGGCAGCAGCGCGCAGGTCGTCGATGAGCACCTTGAGCTCGCCAATGCGGTCGAGGCCGGCCTTCTCGGCGTCCCACTTGGCGCGTAGGCCCTTGAGTTCCTCCTCCTTGTCGGCGATCTCGGCGCGAATGCGCTGGACCCGCTCCTTGGAGGCATCGTCGCTCTCGCGCGCGACGGCCATCTCCTCCATCTTGAGGCGATCGACCTGGCGCTGCAGGAGGTCGATCTCGGCAGGCGAGGAGTCGATCTCCATGCGCAGGCGAGCAGCCGCCTCGTCCATCAGGTCGATGGCTTTGTCGGGGAGGAAGCGCGAGGTGATGTAGCGGTCGGAGAGCGACGCGGCAGCGACAAGGGCCGAGTCGTTGATGGCCACCTTGTGGTGCGCCTCGTACTTCTCCTTGATGCCGCGCAGAATCGAGATGGTGTCTTCGACACTGGGCTGGCCGACGAATACCTGCTGGAAGCGGCGCTCGAGGGCAGGGTCCTTCTCGATGTATTCGCGGTACTCGTCGAGCGTGGTCGCGCCGCTCATGCGCAGCTCGCCGCGCGCGAGCATGGGCTTGAGCATGTTGCCGGCATCCATGGCCGAGTCGCCGCCTGCGCCCGCGCCGACGACGGTGTGCAGCTCGTCGATGAAGGTGATGATCTGCCCGTCGCTGTCCTTGATCTCATCGAGCACGGCCTTGAGGCGCTCCTCGAACTCACCGCGGTACTTCGCGCCGGCGACCATCGCACCG
>JBJTIQ010000013.1:0-6256 GCA_046095085.1 Actinomycetota bacterium
GGCTCCGTGTGGGTATTGCGCACGTGCTGCTGCCACGACGACGGGATGATGCGACCGAGGTCGCGCATGGTGATGACGACATCGACCTCGCTCGCTTCGAGGAGATCGAGCATGCGCTGGGCCGCGGGTGGGCGCAGGCCGCCGATCATCTCGGCCGAGAGGATGACGTCTCCGTCGAATTCGCGAACCTGGTCTTCGAGGCCCTGCCAGTCGGAGCCGTCGCGTCCGGTCCAGCGATTGGATTCGCGGGTCTCTTCGTTGTGCGTCAGGTCGGTGACCGCGCCGACGTGGTTGTAGTCGTCCTCGTCGCGGTAACGGGTGGGGTAGAGGACGCCCTGCGCCTGGAGCTCGGGAGCGAGTTGCTGCAATACCCGCTGCAGGAAGGTGGTGCCGGTCTTGCGGGGGCCGATGTGCAGGACGAGACGGCGAGCCACGGCGCCGACCCTACCGGGGAGCGGCGTCCTGGGACTGGTCTGCCTGCGCGTACTCCTCGAGCGTCTTGGCCTCCTGCTCCTTGCGGGGGTAGAGGAAGGTGACGAGCAGCAGTCCGCCGACCACGGCGAGGAGCCCGAAGGCGTAGGCCAGGTTGGAGCCCTCCGTGAAGGCGGTCTTGGCCGCCGCCATGAGCAGTGTGGGTCCGTCGCCGGGCAGGGTCTTGGCGACCTCCTGGGCCCCGGTGAAGGACTGCGACATCATCGTGATGGCGGAAGTCGACAGGTCGGGCTGCTGCTGCGGGGTCGCCGACTGGACCGCGGCCGTGATGGCCCCGGAGTACTGCACGACCAGGAGCGTGCCCATGACCGACTGCATGATGGCGCCGCCGAAATCGCGCTGCAGGTCGTTGGTGGCCGAGCCCATGCCGAGATTCGACGCCGGCACGCTGCTCATGATGGCCCGGGAGGCCGGCGCCGACGCGAAGGCAACTCCCGCGCCCAGCACGGCGTACGTCGCGCCGACGAGGACGTAGGGGCTGTCCTCGCTCCACAGGTACATGCCCGCGAAGCCTAGGATCACGATCGTGAAGCCGAGCATTAGCGTGATCCGCGACCCGAAACGTCGGATGAGTTGGGCAGCCAAAGGCGACATGACGATGAGCGTGAACGCCGCAGGCACGATGCCCAGGCCCGCTTCGAGGGAGTCGTAGCCGAGCACGTTCTGCATGAACTGCTGGCCGATGAACAGCGCCCCCATCAAGGACCCGAAGACGATGATGCCCGCGATGGCAGCGACCCAGAAGATGCGTCGCCGAGCGACGTGCAGGTCGAAGATGGGGTTGGCGGCGCTGCGCTCGCGCAGGATGAACGCGATCACGCACGCCACGGCGATCACGGCGAGCCCGATGGCGACGGGAGCGGCTCCCGGGGTGGGGGCGAAGGTGATGGCGGCGATGAGCGTGCCGACCATGACGACGGACAGGAGGCCGCCGATGTGGTCGACCGAGTCGGTCGTCTCGCCGGTGTGCGACGGAAGGCGAAGGCAGAGTAGGAAGGCGACCGCGGCCAGCGGGATCGTCATCGCGAAGCCGGCGCCCCACCAGGCGAAGGTGATGAGCCAACCGACGATGGCCGGTCCGAGCGCCGAGGCGCCCGCTCCGATCCCCGACCACAGGGCGATGGCCATGACCCGCTGCTTGCCGGTGTAGAGCGCCGTGATGATCGACAGGGTGACCGGGTAGACCATGCCGGCGCAGACGCCGCCGAGAAGTCGGCCGGCGACGAGGATGGCCGGGTCGGGCGCCCAGGCGGCGATGGCCGACGTCGGGATCGACAGGGCGAGTCCGATGAGCAGGAGGCGCTTGCGGCCGTAGCGGTCGCCGATGGCGCCGAGGTAGAGCACCGAACTCGCCAGGCCCAGCGTGAATCCGACGGCCACCATGTTGAGCTCGACCTGGGTGGCGCCGAGGCTGAGGCCGATGTCGGGGAGCGCGACATTGGCGACGGCGAGGTTGAGGTTGGCCACGCACGCGGCGAGGATCAAGGTCCATAGCGCGAACTGCCCGGTCTTGGCGCGAGGTGCGGTGCCCGTGGTCACGGGGGAACTATCGCAGACGTGACGAGGGGGTGGCCGTCAAGACGGCCACCCCCTGTCCTCCCTAGCGTGCGAGGCGATGCGACGCGAGGGGAGATCAGATGTCGTAGTAGAGCTCGAATTCGTGCGGGTGCGGGCGCAGGCGGATCGGGTCCACCTCGTTGGTCCGCTTGAAGTCGATCCACGTCTCGATGAGATCGGCCGGGAAGACCCCGCCCACCTGCAGGTAGTCGTTGTCGGCCTCGAGGGCGTCGAGGACCTCCGGCAGCGAACCCGGCACCTGGGTGATCTCGGCGAGCTCGTCGGGCGGGAGCTCGTAGAGGTCCTTGTCAACGGGGGCCGGCGGCTCGATCTTGTTCTTGATGCCGTCGAGGCCGGCCAGCAGCATCGCCGCGAAGGCCAGGTAGGGGTTGCACGAGGGGTCCGGCACGCGGAACTCGATGCGCTTGGCCTTCGGATTCGTGCCCGTCACCGGGATGCGGATGCACGCCGATCGGTTGCGCGCGGAGTAGACGAGGTTGACCGGAGCCTCGAAGCCCGGCACCAGGCGGTGGTAGGAGTTCACCGTCGGGTTGGTCAGCGCCAGCAGGGACGGCGCGTGTGCGAGCAGGCCGCCGATGTACCACCGGGCCGTGTCCGACAGTCCGCCGTATCCGCGCTCGTCGTAGAAGAGCGGCTCGCCGTTCTTCCACAGCGACTGGTGGCAGTGCATGCCCGAGCCGTTGTCGCCAAAGAGCGGCTTGGGCATGAAGGTGACGGACTTGCCATTGGCCCACGCGACGTTCTTGATGACGTACTTGAACATCATCACCTCGTCGGCGGCGCGCTGGAGGGAGTTGAATCGGTAGTTGATCTCCGCCTGGCCGCCGGTGCCGACCTCGTGGTGCGCGCGCTCGACATCGAGGCCCACCTGCTGCAGGGCCTGCACCATCTCGTCGCGCAGGTCGGCGAAGTGATCGACCGGGGGCACGGGGAAGTAGCCGCCCTTGTAGCGGGTCTTGTAGCCAAGATTGCCGCCATCCTCTTCGCGACCGGAGTTCCAGGCACCCTCGATGGAGTCAAGGTAGTAGTAGCCGGCGTTCTGTCGCGTCTCGAAGCGCACGTCGTCAAAGATGTAGAACTCCGCCTCGGGGCCGAAGTAGACCGTGTCGGCGATGCCGGTCGACTTGAGGTAGGCCTCGGCCTTGGCGGCGATACCGCGCGGGTCACGGCTGTAGGGCTCGTCGGTGAAGGGGTCGAGGATCGAGTGGTTGACGACGAGCGTCTTGGCGGCTCGGAAGGGGTCGATGAAAGCGGTCGTGGGGTCGGGCATGAGCTTCATGTCGGATTCGTGGATCGCCTGGAAGCCGCGGATTGAGGATCCGTCGAACATCAGGCCCTCGCTGAAAGCCGAGCCAAAGGACTGCGCGGGGACCGTGAAGTGCTGCATGACACCGGGGAGATCGATGAAGCGGACGTCGACGAACTCCACTCCCTCGTCCTTGATGAACTTCAGCACCTCGTCGGCATTGCTAAACATGACACCTCCTGCGCGGGGATCGCCCGCGTCTCATTCGCCTCTCGGCCCCTCGGGGCCCCTGGGCGGCTCCTGCCGCCAAGGGGAACGTAGGTGGCGGCGATTTCCCGGGGGTGTACCTCGTGTTTCGCGTGTGTTACGACTCACGGGCGATACGGCCTGCGGGCCATCGGCTCGACCTCTAGCGTGTTGCCGTGCCACTCGAGCCACTTCCGCCTGACAGCCCCCTCGCCGGCGCCCAGCCTTCGGGCCTGGGCCGGCGCGCGGGGGCGATTGCGATCGACTGGCTGGCGGCCCTGATCCTCGCGCGGCTGTTCCTGCCGGGGGTGGCCTACGGGTCGGGTACGTCGGCCCTGGCCACGCTCGCCATCTTTTTCGTGGAGGTCGTGCTGCTGACCTGGCTCACGGCCTCGTCGTTCGGGCAACGGATCGTCGGCATTGCGGTGGTCGGCATCGACGGCCAGCGGCTGGGGCTGTGGCGCGTGGTCATCCGCACGCTGATGATCTGTCTGGTGATCCCGGCCCTCGTCTATGACTCGCGCGGCCGGGGACTCCAGGACATCGTGGCGCGCTCGGTCGTGGTCATGCGCCGCACAGTGCCTGGATTAGCGCGCTAGCCGCGCATCGACTTGGGAATCTTGCCGCCCTTGGGCAGTGGCCCCTTGGGGATCGGCACAGGTGCCTCGCGGGCGGTCAGCGCGTCGAGGCGGCGTCGGATGTCATTGACCTCTGCCGGCCGCAGCGCCCGCGGCAGGCGGGTGAGTTCCTTCTGGAGCTTGCCGATGCGCACCTGGTCGGGCTCGATGCCGACCTGGATCTCGTAGATCGGCACCTCGGGCAGCCATCGAGCGGTCTTCTTGCGCTCATTGGCCAGCATGTGCTGGACGCGTGTGGTCGGACCCTCCGCTACGAGCACGACGCCGCACCGACCCACGACACGGGAGACGATGTCGGAGTTGCGCGTGACCGCAACGGCAGGTGTCACGCTCCAATTGCCGCGCATCTGCTGGATCACGGCAGGAGCCGCTCCCGGCTGGCCCTCGATGCGCGTGTAGGCGGCTTTCATGGCGCGACGGCTGAACCAGAAGACGGCGGCCAGCAGGCCTAACGGCACCGCGACCAGCACGCCTGTCAGCCAGTTGACTAGGAGACCGACCGGGATAGCGACGACGGCGGTGACGACGACGAAGATGCCCAGCATTTCCAGGCCGACCCATCGATGGGCCTCCTGGGTCATTTTGTAGTTGTCGCGAAGCGTCCCCAGTCGGGCGGCAAAGCCGGCGCCGCGCTTCTTCTTCTTGGGCTCGGTGCCGGGGGAACTTGTCGACATGGCTCGACTCTAGTCGCGCGCTACATGCCGGTGGGCGGCACCACGGTCACCGGGGTCCCGGGCCGGATGGTCCCCGGACGCTCGACCCATCCGGTGACGCCGCGCAGGCCCATCGCGGCCTTGGGGAAGGCCTCGGGACGCGTGCCGTAGCGGCCTTCGACGAGGCCGCCGGCGATCGTGCACGGGAGGTTCTCGCCGCCCACGAGGATCACGGCGCCGCCCTCGAAGACCAGTCGGCTCAGCGCGGGCAGCTGCGTGAGGTTGTCGATTCCCTCGGTGCAGATGTTGTCGGCGATGGTGCCGGGGGAGAGTTCGGGCAGGCCGAGGGCGACGGCGATCTCGGCGAGCTCGCCCGCGTCGACGATGGAGAGCTGCCGATGGTTGCGGATCTCGGTGCCGCGGGAGAAGACCTCCTTCTGGCGTACGTCGGACCGCATCGTGAGGCCGTGGTGTCGATCGCCGACCGGGCCGCCCCAGTTGAGCACGAGTTGGTCGACGCGCTGGGGCGGGTCGAGGCCGGGCGGCCACACGTGCACTGAGACGACGCGGGCGGTCACGACGCGGCTCCGGCCTGTCGGGCGGACACGGCATCGGCGTAGAGGCGGCCCGCGCGATAACTGGAGCGCACGAGCGGTCCGCTCATCACACCGACGAAGCCGATGGCGCGCGCGCGGTCGGCCCACGCGATGAAGTCGTCGGGCGCGACCCAGCGCTCCACCGGGTGGTGCCGAGGAGTGGGCCGGAGGTATTGCGTGATGGTGATGAGGTCGCAACCGGCGGTGTGGAGGTCAATGAGGGCCGTGTTGATCTCGTCGTCGGTCTCGCCGAGGCCCAGGATCAGATTGCTCTTGGTGACGAGGCCGGCGTCTCGCGCCTGCGTGATCACGTCGAGTGACCGCTCGTAGCGGAATGCCGGCCGGATGCGCTTGAAGATGCGCGGCACAGTCTCGAGGTTGTGGGCCAGCACGCTCGGCTCGGCCGCGAAGACCTCGCCGAGGAAATCGGGGTTGCCGCTGAAGTCGGGGATGAGCACCTCGATGCCGCAGTCGGGGTTGAGGTGGCGGATCTGGCGCACGGTCTCGGCGTAGAGCCACGCACCCTCGTCGTCGAGGTCGTCGCGGGCAACCCCGGTGACCGTGGCGTAGCGCAGGCCCATCGACTGCACCGACTCCGCGACTCGGCGCGGCTCGTCGAGGTCGAGCGGTGCGGGCTTGCCCGTGTCGATCTGGCAGAAGTCGCAGCGCCGAGTGCACTGCTCGCCGCCGATGAGGAACGTCGCCTCGCGGTCCTCCCAGCACTCGTAGATGTTGGGGCAGCCGGCCTCCTGGCACACGGTGTGCAGCCCCTCGCGATCGACGAGGGCGCGGATGGCGGTGTATTCG
>JBJTIQ010000014.1:0-6509 GCA_046095085.1 Actinomycetota bacterium
TCGACTTCCTCTCCTCCTAGCCGGCTGCGGCGGCCAGCTGCTCGAGGAAGTCCAGGACAACGGGGTCGACGGCTCCCGGCACCAGGCGCTCCTCGAGGTTCTCGATGCCGGCGGCTCGCTCGAGCGCCTTCTCCAGGTCGGGATCGGTGTAGCCAAGCGCGTCGAGGGCGCGGCGCAGTCGGTCGGCGACATCCCCCGCCAGTGGCAGCGTTGACTCCGGGGAGCCAAAGAGCAGGGCGTGGATGCCCATCAGACGACCGAGTTCGACCACAGGGTCGGGGTGGTCGTCGACGCGCAGGTCGATGGCGATGTCGCTGCCCCCGCCGTAGCCGGCACCAATTCCGCCGACGAGCAGGGCCGCGCTCTGCCTGCCGCGCGAGTCGCCTCCGGCACGATCTCCGGCCAGCAGCGCAGCGTGCAATCTGATCTCGAAGGCTTCCGCGGCGTTAGCCAGAAAGGCATCGCGCATGGCCTCGACCACATGCGCGCCGGCGAGGATGTTGCCCTGGATGGCGTAGCCGGGTCCGGTGATTCCGCCTGCCCAGTCCAAGCATTCAGCGCCCGTGAACGTGGCCGCACCACCCGCCGCGTCGACGACGCCGGCCTGCCGTTGCGCGCGACCTTCATCGGCGGCCACCAGCAGGTCGAGCGTCTCTTGGGCCGTGCGCCCGCTGTCGAGCAATGCGAATCCATCGGGCAGGTAGCGCATGTTGGCGAAGGACTGGGTGGCAATGGCACCCAGGGGAGGTCGCACGCCGGGCACGACGGCTCCGGCGGCAAGGAACTTGCTGGCGACGGCTACTCCCCATCGCGCGCCATCGTCACTGCGCGCCACGATCGAGAAGGTCATGGCCCGAAGGTAGCGCGGGATCAGGTGTGGCTGTGCTGGATGGCGTCTCGAACCTGGTCACGAAGCGCAATGAACTCCGGCTGCGAGCGCAGGTCTGCGACGGGCACACCCTCGGGGGTGACGTTGGATTCGACGTCGAGCACGATCTCGCCGGGCCGGGGGCTCATCACCAGGACCCGCGAGCCGAGGAAGACAGCCTCCTCGACGCTGTGCGTGATGAAGAGGATCGTCTTGCCGGTCTGCCGCCAGATGGTGAGGAGTTCCTCCTGCAGGCGCTCGCGCGTCAGGGCATCGAGCGCACCGAAGGGCTCGTCCATGAGGACGAACTCAGGGTCGCTGGCGAGCACGCGCGCGATCTGGCAGCGCTGCTGCATGCCACCGGAGAGCTCATAGGGTCGGCGGGCGGCGAAGTCAGACAGGCTCACCATCTTCAGGAAGCGATCGGACTGCTCCTGCCGCTCGGACTTCTTGACGCCCTGGTATTTCATGCCCAGCTCGACATTGCCGCGCACGGTCATCCAGGGGTAGAGCGTGGCGGATTGGAAGACCATGCCGCGATCCGGGCCGGGGCCCTTGATCGGCTTGCCCTCGATGGTGATCTGGCCCTCGGACGGGCTCATGAAGCCGGCGACGAGCCGGAGCAGCGTGGTCTTGCCGCACCCTGAGGGTCCGGCAAGACACACGAACTGCCCCGGCTCGATCACCAGATTGATCGTCGACAAGGCCTGAACGCGGGCGCCCTTGGTCCCGAAGAACTGTTGAACTCCCTGAATGCTCAGGCTCTTGTCGTGTCGCATTTACTTCGCCGCCTCCGCGAACTGGTTGGTGACGCCAGCCGCATACGCCTCAGGCGTATTGACAGCTTCGATGGCGCCCTGCGTGAGCAGGAACTCCGCGGTGGACGAGAAGTCCTGAGCCAGCTTGCCACCCAGCCAGTCAGGCGATGCCTGCTGCTCGGCGTTGAGGTAGGTGTAGCCAGCGAACATCTTCTCGACGTCGGCCGGCGGAACGCCGAGCTCGGCCGAGATGCTGGCAGCAGCTGCCGCCGGCTCATTGTTGATGAGGTTGACGGCGTAGTTCTGCGCCTTGGCCCACATCGTCATGAAGGGCACGTTGGCATCGACGAACGCCTTGACGCCATTGGCCAGGTCGTAGGTCGGCTTGCCAGCGGCGGCCGTGTCAGCAGCCGACGCCAGGACGACGCCACCCTGCTTGACGAGCTCGCTGAGCGTCGGATCCCACACGAAGACGCCACCGAGGTCCGGCCACGCAGCCACCATGGCCTCGGGCTCGAGGTTGACCAGCTCGACGTCGGTCTCGCTGAGGCCATTCATCTCGAGCCAGTTGAGGAGCGAGTAATGCGAGGTGGAGCTGAACGGCGTGGCGATCTTCTTGCCCTTCAGGCCCTCGGCCGAGGTGATGTCGGCCTTGACGACCAGTGACTCGCCCTTGCCGATCACGTCGAAGATCCAGGTGTTGACGGTGGGCGGCAGCGTGGCATCCAGCGGGGCTGACAGGGCCTTGACCGCGGGGTTCGAGCCGGTGAGGCCGATGTCGACCGAGCCAGCGCCGTAGGCCTGGATGACGTCGCCGCCGGAGGAGAAGACGTTCCACGAGATCGTCGCCTTGGGCATGCAGTTCTCGAGGATCTTCTGATCCTTGACGATCAGGTCGCCATTGGGGATCTTCTGGTAGGCGATGCGTACGGTCGTGGTGATCGACTCGTCGGGGTCGCCGAGAGGGCAGCTGCCAGCAGCCCCACCCGACGAATCCGATGATCCGCCCGACCCACCGCAGGCCGCGAGGACCACTGCGGTGACCGCAGCGGCGCTCGCGACGAGCATGCGCTTGGAGAATTTCATCTGGGGGTTCCTCCTTGTGGTTTTTCCTTGGATTGGGACTGCTGTGCCTTGCATTCTTCAGGCCTTTCCTCGCCATGGGACGAGGACCTTTTCCAAGGCCTTGATACCGCTGTCCAACACGATCGCCGTGATACCGATCACGATGATGCAGACGATGGTCAGCGGAGTCTTGAGTTCGGTTCCGGAGAGATAGGCGAGGCCGCCAATACCCGGAATGCCGTTATTGAGCTCGGCTGCCACGACGGTGGTCCAGGCGAACCCGACCGCGACGCGGATGCCGGTGATGAGATCGGGGGCAATGGCGGGGATCGTCACGCTCGTGACGATCTGGTGTCGCTTTGCCCCCAGGGTCTGTGCGGCGTGGATCTGATCTTCCTTGATGCCCCGCACGCCGGCGATCGTGGCGATCGTGATGGGCGGGAAGGCGGCGAGGAAGAGCAGCCAGATCTTCGAGGTGTTGCCGATGCCGAACCAGACGATGAGGAGGCCGATGTAGCCCAGGGGCGGCAGCGAGCGCAGGAAGTTGATGTAGGGCTCGGCCGCCGTGTTGATGAACTTGAAGTTGGCCATGAGCAGGCCGAGGGGGATGCCCACGATGATCGCGAAGAGCAGGCCGAGGCCGATGCGCTGCAAAGTCGCGAGTAGGTGCTGCCACAGGTAGTAGCCCTGCTCGCCGACAACCATCTTGTCGACCCCGGGCGCGATGGGGTGGATGGTGTTGGACTGGATGAAGGCCTCCCACACCGACGGAATCGACGGCAGGTAGAGCGGCAGCATCATGGGCTTGTCGCCGTTCCAGCCCCAGGGGATGGTCAGGAATGCCCACAGGCAGAGGAAGGCGATGAGGGCCAGCACTCGCGTGACCCACGCGCTCTTGCCCCAGCGAACCCATCGCGCCGGGCCCTCGGGCGTTATGCCACCGATCTTGTCGGGGTCGTAGCCCGCCGCGGTCGGATCGATGGCCGTGCTGTCGATAGACACCTATTCGCCTCCCTGGGCGGCATGCTGGTCCCCGGCGGCAGCCTGCACGGCGGTTATGGCCGAAATGTTGTAGACATCTTGGGCGCTGCAGCCGCGAGACAGGTCGTTGACCGGGGCCGCCAGTCCTTGGAAGAGGGGGCCGAAGGCGTCGGCGCCGGCGAGGCGCTCGGTGATCTTGTAGGCGATGTTGGCGGCTGCGAGGTTGGGGAAGATGAAGACGTTGGAGCGACCGGCCGCGGGCGATCCCGGGGCCTTGGCGTCTGCCACGTGGGGGACGACTGCCGCGTCGAATTGGAGTTCGCCGTCGACGGCGAGCTGCGGGCGCTGCTGGCGAACCCGAGCAAGGGCATCGCGGACGATGTCGACTGATGAGTGTTCGGCGCTGCCCTTGGTGCTGAACGACAGCAGCGCAACGATGGGAGTCTCGCCCGTCAGCGCCTCGAAGGTGTCGGCGGTCGCCACGGCGATGTCAGCCAGCTGCTCGGCGTCAGGCTCGGGTACGACGGCACAGTCGCCATAGGCGAAGGCGCGGCCGTCAGGCAGCGACATCAAGAAGGAACTGCTGAGGGTGCTGCGACCGGGCGCCATTCCGATGACACGCAGCGCAGCCCGCGCTACGTCGGCGCTCGCCCGTGAAGCTCCGGCGACGCACCCGTCGGCAACTCCGGCGCGGACGCTCGCGACGCCGGCGATCAGCGGATCGAGCGACAACGCAGCGGCCTCGGCGGCATCGAGCCCGCGCTTGCGCGCCTGGGCGTCGACCACCTGGGCGACGACCTCGGCGACCGATGAGCCCGGATCTTGCGGATCGAGAGTGTCGACCCCGTCGCCCGCTAGACCGCCCTGCGAGGTGATGAGCACCGGGGTGATGCCGGAGTCGGCCAGCCTTCGGGCGGCATCGACGGCCCGTGGGTCGTCTCCGTCGGCGAGCGCGATACGCAGCCCAGCGTCGGCCGTCTGCCGGAGCCAGCGCTCCCGCAGACGGTCCGGTGCCATGGTCGCGCTCAGACGTAGTCCTTGTACTTGTCGAGGAATCGAACCGGCTTGCTGAGGGCATCGCGACGGAAGGGATCGCCCAGCTCGCGCGTGCACATGATCTCGATGACCGTGGTCTTGTGATCGTTCATCTGCATGTCGATCGCCTTCTTGAGCGCAGGGCCGACGTCTTCGAGCTTGTCGACCGTGATGCCCTCGGCACCCATGGAGCGAGCGACATCGGCAAAGCTCGGGTTGATGAGTTCGTCGGCCACGAAACGTCGTGAGTAGAAGTCGACCTGGTTTTTCTTCTCCGCGCCCCACTGGCGGTTGTGGAAGACCACGGCCGTGACGGGGATGTCGTGGCGCACCGCCGTGAGGACCTCCACCATGCTCATGGCCCAGGCCCCGTCGCCGGCGTAGGCGATGGCCGGACGGTCGGGGCAGGCCGCCTTGGCGCCGATCATCGTGGGGAGCGAGTAGCCGCAGTTGCCCCAACTCATGGGTGCGAAGAAGGAGCGGGGCTCCTCGAAGCGCAGGTAGGAATTGGACACCGCGCAGATATTGCCGATATCTGTCGAGACCATGGCTCGCGGCGGCATGGCCTTCTCGAGCTCGCGCAGGACCTGACGGGGATGCAACCAGTTGCCCTCCTCCTTCTCGGCCTCGGCGATCATGTCGAGGCTGAAGGGATCGGTCTCGTGGATCCAGTCGGTGAGCTCGGCCTCCCAGGCGTCCTTCTCCGCCTTGATGTCGGCGGCGCGCTGCTCCTTGGTGGCATCGCAGGCGAGGGTGCGGCCGTCGATGCGCCCGAGCAGCGCCTCCGCGGCCTCCTTGGCGTCGCCGCAGATGCCGACGGTCACCTTCTTCACCAGGCCGATCTGGTCGGAGTCAGCATCGACCTGGATGATCTTGGCGTTCTTGGGCCAGTAGTCCATGCCGTGCTGCGGAAGGGTGCCGAACGGTCCCAGCCGCGTGCCGAGCGCGAGCACGACGTCGGCCTTGGAGATGAGCTTCATGGCGGCCTTCGACCCCTGGTAGCCCAGGGGCCCGGTCCACAGCGGATGGCTGGCGGGGAACGAGTCGTTGTGGAGGTAGCTGTTGACCACGGGGGCACCGAGGCGCTCGGCCAGTGCCTTGCAGGCGTCGACGCCATCGGCCATCACGACACCGCCGCCGGAGACGATGACCGGGAACTGCGCATTCGCGAGCATCTCGGCCGCCTGGTCGAGGGCGTGTCCGCCACCAGGGCCGCGCTCGATGGGGAGCGGCTTGGGGATCTCGACCTCGATCTCGCCATAGAAGAAGTCGCGCGGGATGTTGAGCTGGGTCGGGCCCATGTCGCGCATGGCGCGGTCGAAGCAGCGCGCCGTGAGTTCGGCCATGCGCTTGTTGTTGTTGACGTGCCCTGCGTACTTCACGAACTCCTGGAACATCGGGAGTTGCTGCGCCTCCTGGAAGCCACCGAGTCCCGTGCCCATCGTGCCGGACTCCGGCGTGACAATGACGACCGGCGTGTGTGCCCAAAAAGCTGCCGCGATGGCGGTGACGCAGTTGCTGATGCCAGGGCCGTTCTGCGCAATGACCACGCCGTGACGCCCGCTCGAGCGTGCGTAGCCGTCGGCCATGTGTGCGGCGCCCTGCTCGTGGACGACGGGGACCAGGCGGATGCCGGCGGGGGCGAAGATGTCCATGGCGTCCATGAACGCCGAGCCCATGATCCCGAACATGTCGGTGACGCCAAACGAGACCAGCGTCTCGACGAACGCCTCCGACGGCGTCATCTTGGTGACGCCCTCCGCCACGGTCCTGCTGGCCGCCATGTGAACTCCTATTCTCAA
>JBJTIQ010000015.1:0-3366 GCA_046095085.1 Actinomycetota bacterium
GCCGTTCAACGCTTGGCTGCTGGCCCAGGGTCTGGAGACCCTGAGCCTTCGCATGGACCGCCATGTCGAAAACGCCCAGAAGGTTGCGGAGTTCCTCTCGGGCCGCGATGAGGTGCTCTCGGTCAACTACGCGGGGCTTCCCTCGAGCCCGTGGTACTCCCTGGCGCAGAAGTACGCGCCGAAGGGCCCGGGCGCGGTCCTGTCCTTCGAGATCAAGGGCGGGCTGGATGCGGGCACGCGTTTTGTCGAGGCACTGGAGCTGCACAGCCACGTCGCCAACATCGGCGACGTGCGCAGCCTCGTCATCCACCCTGCCTCGACGACGCACTCGCAGTTGGCCCCCGAGGAGCAGCTGACGGCCGGTGTCACGCCCGGCCTCGTGCGCCTAGCGGTCGGCCTCGAGGGCATCGACGACATCCTCGCCGACCTCGACGCAGGCTTCCGGGCGGCGAAGGAGTCCTGAGCGCTCGATGACGGAGCCCTACGGTCCCCTGTCCTACGACGGACCTCCTCCCGCCAGCGGTGCCTGGCGGGAGGGGTTCGACGTGGGGGAGCGCCGCTTCCTCGACATCGGCGACGTCACGGTCGAGTCCGGTGCGGTGATCCCCGCCGTGCGGGTCGCCTACGAGACGTGGGGCACGCTTAACGACGAGCGTTCCAATGCCGTCTACATCTGCCATGCCCTCACGGGCGACTCGCATGTCACCGGCGTCGCAGGGCCCGGCCACGTCACCGGTGGTTGGTGGGATGACCTCATCGGGCCCGGTCGTCCGCTCGACACCGATCGCTGGTTCGTCGTGTGCGCCAACGTGCTCGGCGGCTGCCAGGGCACGACCGGCCCGGCTAGCCTCGCGCCCGACGGCCGTCCATGGGGCAGTCGATTCCCCACCGTGACCGTGGCCGACATGGTCGAAGTCGAAGGCCGCGTCAGCGATGCACTCGGCATCGACGAGTGGGCGCTCATGCTGGGCCCCTCTCTCGGCGGCATGCGCGTGCTCGAGTGGATGGTGGCCTCGCCGGAGCGCGTGCGGGTCGGTTTGGTTCTCGGCACGACCGCAGCCGTCACCGCCGACCAGATCGGCACTCACGCCGCTCAGATTGGCGCAATCCGTGCCGATCCCGCGTATGCGGGGGGCGACTTCTACGACGCGCCCGCTGGCGAAGGCCCACACGTCGGCATGGGTATCGCGCGCCGAATCGCTCACTTGACCTACCGCAGCGAGAGCGAACTCGACATGCGCTTCGGCCGCGAGACGCAGGGCGATGAGGATCCCTGGTCCGGAGGGCGATTCGCCGTCGAGTCTTACCTAGACCACCAGGCAGACAAGCTCTCCCGGCGGTTCGACGCCAACACCTACGTCCTGCTCACCGAGTCGATGAGCCTCTTCGACGTGGGGCGTGGCCGGGGTGGTGTCGAGGAAGTCCTTGGTCGCGTCACTCGTCCGCTGGTCGTGGCGGCCATCGACAGCGACCGACTCTTCCCGCCTCGACTGCAGCAGCAGCTCGTCGACACCGTGCCGGGCGCCGATGGCCTCCATGTGGTGCGCTCTCCCTATGGCCACGACGGCTTCCTGATCGAGACAGATCAGGTCGGCGACATCGTGCGGCACGCCCTCACTCTCGCGGCGGTTCCGGACCCCCTCTGAGCAACCGCGCATGGGCTATGCACAGGTAGGCCCGCCATCTGGCAACCCAGCACTGGAGTTTCCTACCGTCGGGTCATGCCCTCACGAATCCTGCGGACCCTCCTGGCCGTCATCGCCGTGGCCCTCCTCATGCCCCTGTCTGCCGCACATGCCGATATCAGCATCATCGGAGACGACGAAGCCGATGCCTTCGTGGGCACGGGCAGCCTCCTGCTGCCCGGATCGATGTACGAGCAGGGGCGTGGTGAGGCGGCCGACTGCCCGGGTTGCTCGTGGCGCGCCGTTCTCCAGTGCGAGATGACGACTGCGGGCTCCTGTCGTGGACCCGCGCGCCTCTGCGGCGTCGAAGGTCAATGGCTTCGCATCTACGTGCGTAGGCCCGGCGGTCCCGAAATCGATCTCGGGGCAGCCTGCTTTGGACCGAGCGGTCCGGTGAAGCGCGAAGATGCCGAGGCCCGACTCCGCGAGGTGGTGACCGAAGTGGTGCCCGCCCTGCGACCCATACATCAACCCGCCGACGGTGTCCTGCCTCATCTCCCGGTCATCTTCGAGGCCCGGCAACCAGCTGGCACAACCACATCAGGCCATCTCATCGTCGGCTTGCCGGTGACCCTTTCCGTGACACCCCGATGGGTGTGGGAGTTCGGAGACGGTGAATCCGTCGTGAGTGAGGTGCCCGGCGGGCGCTGGCCCGATCGATCGGTGAGCCACTCTTACTCTCATGCTGGCGCCCACGACGTCCGGGTCCGGACGGTCTGGTCTGCCACCTACCTCGTGGATGGTCTGGGCCCGCTGGTGGTGGACGAGCCGGTGCTCCAGGAGGCACGCCTTCCGCTGCGCGTGGGGGAGGGGCGCGCCGTGCTCGTGCGCTGACCTGCCCCTGACGCGCCGGGGGCTGAGCACGTGGAACAATGGCGGAGCCCGGAGCGTTGCCCTGGGCACGCCGCTCACCACGGCATGAGAGCCCGGCCAGGTCCACACGGACTTGACTCGGGCCCTCTTCATGCGACCAATCGGAGGCAGGGCAGGGATGGCGACGAAGAAGGCTGCCCCCAAGAAGACCGCGGCGAAGAAGCCCGCGCCCAAGAAGGCCGTGCCCGTCAAGAAGACAGCCGCGAGGAAGCCCGCGCCCAAGAAGGCCGCGCCCGTCAAGAAGCCTGCCGCGAAGAAGCCCGCGCCCAAGAAGGCCGCGCCCGTCAAGAGGCCTGCCGCGAAGAAGCCCGCGCCCAAGAAGGCCGCGCCCGTGAAGAAGGCCGCGCCCGTGAAGAAGGCGGCGCCGGCGAAGAGGGCGGTGCCGGCCAAGAAGGCCGCTCCCGTTAAGAAGGCGGCACCGGCAAAGAAGGTCGCGCCTGCGAAGAAGGCCGCTCCCGCGAAGGCGGCCGCAGCCGCCAAGAAGGCGGCGGCCGCCCCCGCTAAGGCACCGGCGAAGCCGGCCGCCGCTCTTGCCAAGACAACGAAGGGCGGCAAGGCCACCAAGGTGGTCGTCGACGGCGAGGAAGTCGAGGTCGAAGAGATCGTGGTGGAAGAAGAGCCCGATCTGGGAGCGGCTGCGGGCCTCGAGGCCGAGTTGGAAGCCGAGCTCGCCGAAGACCTCGCGACCATCGAAGACGAGGAGACGCCCGCCTCCGGTGATGCAGAGGCGTTCGTGCTGTCGGATGTCGACGACACCGACGAGCCGGTGCAGCAGGTCACCCAGGCGGGAGCGACGGCTGATCCGGTC
>JBJTIQ010000016.1:0-9648 GCA_046095085.1 Actinomycetota bacterium
TGGCGACATGCACGTCGACGTGAAGGTGGGCGACGTCGTCATCTCGGCCCGGCAGGCCGGAGCGACTCCCGGCTCGCTGTCCGCTGGCGACATCGTGCGCGTCGCCTTTCCCTCGGGCTCGGTGCGCGTGGTGGAGGCCTGCTGGCCTCGACGACGACGACGCGGCCCCGCAAGCGCGGCCGCGCCGGTCAGGGCTCCTGGTGGGCGGGCCTGCCGGGGATCCTCTTCCTCATCGCGCTCGTGCTTGGCCCGCTGATCATCATCGTCATCTACTCGTTCCTCAGCAGGGCCAAGCTCGGCGTGGGCGTGAAGTGGACATTCACCACACAGCCCTACGTCGAGCTCTTCTACAGCGAGTCCCTCTCGGGCGAGCGCACCTTCGACCCGACCTACCTGCAGATCTTCTTCAACTCGGCGCTGTATTCGCTGGTGACCGCCGTGGTGTGCCTCGTGCTGTCGATCCCCATTGCCATCTGGATCGCCACGCGGCCACCGCAGTGGCGCACGGCCCTGGTGTTCTTGGTCACCATTCCGTTCTGGACCAGCCTTCTCATCCGCACCTACGCGTGGATCATCATCCTCAACGACAACGGGCCGATCAACGCGGCACTGGAGTGGACCCGCATCATCAGCGAGCCGATTGCCATGCTCTACACGCCCTTCGCCACGAGCGTCGGCCTGGTCTACGCGTTCCTGCCCTTCATGATCCTGCCCATCTACGCCAGCGCGGAACGCTTCGACTTCCGGTTGGCCGAGGCTGCCTACGACCTCGGGGCCACGCGCCTGACCGTGCTGCGTCGTATCGTGCTGCCGGCCGTACGCCCCGGCGTGATCGCCGGCATGATCCTGGTCTTCATCCCGGCCCTCGGCTCCTACCTGGCACCGGAACTCCTGGGTGGCGGCAAGACCTCGATGATCGCCAATGTCATCGCGGCGCAGTTCGGAGCGTCGCGCAACTGGCCCTTCGGCGCGGCCCTGTCGGTCATGGTGCTCGTCATCACCATGCTGGCGCTGGTCGTCTTCGCGGTGGTCAATCGCCGGGCGACCAAGGGCGGCACTCGGCAGGAACTGGAGTCGTTCCTATGAGCCGGGCGCGTGGCACTGGCGAGTCACTGAAGAACTTCCCCCTCTTCAGCGTGATCTCGATCATCGTCTTTGCGTTCCTCTACGTGCCGCTGGTCTTCGTCGTCGGCTACTCCTTCAACGCCAATCGCGTGGTGACGGTGTGGAAGGGCTTCACCCTCGACTGGTACGCCGACGTGCTGACCAACAATGACATCCAGCGTGCGCTGATGAACTCGCTACGCGTCGCCGTGGTTGCCACGATCCTGTCGGTGCTCTTTGCCACCGGCCTGGCCATCGGACTCATCCGCATGGTGCGCGCCGGCCGGACCTTCGCGTGGTCGCTCATCATGGCGCCGCTGATCATCCCCGAGATCGTGTTCGCGATCGGGACCCTGGCGCTGTTCGTGCAGATCCGGCTGCCCCTCGGCGTGGAGGCCATCACCCTGGCGCACACGGCGTTCTGCATCCCGTTTGCCCTGCTGCCCATCCGCGCACGCCTGCGATCGATCGACCTGTCGATCTACGAGGCCGCCGCCGACCTCGGGGCTAATGAATGGACGATCTTCCGGCGCATCACGCTGCCGCTCCTCATGCCCGGCATCGTGGCGGGGGCGCTCCTGGCCTTCATCATCAGCCTCGACGACTTCCTGGTCTCCTATTTCCTCGCAGGCCCTGGCGGTACGACGCTTCCTGTCTATATCTTCGGCATGATCCGCAACGCGATCACGCCGGGAGTGAACGCGCTGTCTACCCTGCTGCTGCTGGTTAGTGTCCTGATCGTGACCGGGTCCTACTTGATAACACGGAGAAAGAGGTACTGATGACACGGTGGAAGAACCGCCGGATGTCCAGCCTTGCGCTGGCACTCGGCCTGACAGGCATGCTGGCGCTGGCCGCATGCGGCGGCGAGACCACCATGGGTGGCGGCAGCGAGGCAGCGACCTCGGCGCCAGCGCCCGCCTCGTCGGACAGCGGTGGCGGGGCGGAGAGCCCCCAGCCGGCCGCTGACTTCCCGACACCCAATGGCGGGGAACTCAACCTCTACAACTGGACCGACTACATCTCGCCCGATCTGCTCGATCGCTTCGAGAGCGAGACCGGCATCACGGTCAACCTCGACAACTTCGACTCCAACGAGACACTGCTGGCCAAGCTGCAGGCTGGTGGTGCCAACTACGACGTCATCGTGCCCAGCGACTACATGGTCGCCCAGATGATCGAGCTCGGACTTCTGCAGGAGGTCGATCCCGCGGCGTTCCCCAACGGCCAATACATCAAGCCCGAGTTCATGGACGTCTACTTCGACCCGGGTCGCAAGTACACCGCCCCCTACATGTATGGCACGACGGGCATCGCCTACGACCCGACGAAGGCTGGCCTGGAGATCACCTCCTGGGCCGACTTCTTCGCGGCCGATAGCCCTGCCGCCGGCAAGATCGGCACGCTCAACGACCAGGTCGAGGTGATCCACGCGGCTCTGCGAGCCGTCGGGTCCGCGCCCTGCTCCACCAACCGTGACGACTACATCAAGGTCGAGGAACTCCTCGCCGGCTGGAAGCCGGGTCTCGCCGTCATCAATTCCGACGGTGTGATCGGCCGCATGGCCTCCGGCGAGCAGACCGTGCACATGATGTGGAACGGCGCCTTCACGCGTGCGCAGGCCGACAACCCCAACCTGCAGTACGTCTACCCCGCCGAGGGGATCACGCTCTGGTCGGATAACTTCGCCGTCCCCGTGGGCGCCCAGAATGTCGACAACGCCAAGATCTTCATCAACTGGATGATGGATCCGAAGAACATCGGCGAGGCGACCAACTTCGTCGGCTACGACAACGGCATCACCGGCTCGGCCGAGTTCATGAGCGCGGATCTCGGCAGCAATTCGGCCGTCGTCATTCCCGAGGAGTTCAAGGCACTCGCGGCACCCGTCCCCGGCTGCCCCGTGGAGGCCATCGACCTCTACGACCAGGTCTGGACGAACTTCAAGAAGTAGGACCCCGAGGGGGGGGGGGGGGGGGGGGCCCCGCCCCGCCCCTCGCTGACCCAGGAGGGCACATGGCCACGACACGCATCGAGAACGCGACGGTGTGGACCGGATATCGGCTGCCCTCCGGCGAAGTCTTCACGACCGATGCCGTGCTGATCCGGGACGACCGGATCGCTGCCCTGGGCCAGACCGCGCGCCAGGCCGACGCCGACGAGGTCATCGATGCCGGCGGCGGGTTCGTGCTCGCCGCGTTCGGCGACGGGCACGTTCACCCGATCTTCGGCGGCCTGGAGCAGCAGTTCGCGCCCGTACGCGATCTCGCGACCCCGCAGGAGATCGCCGCCTCCGTGGGCACCTGGGCACGAGCGCACCCGGCCGCGGATTGGGTGCGCGGGGAGGGCTTCGACCACACGCTGGCCCCCGAGGGCATCTTCCTCGCCGAATGGCTCGACGCCGAGGTGCCAGATCGGCCCGTGGTCTTGCGCGCGACCGACTACCACACGGTGTGGGTGAACTCCGAGGCATTGAGACGCGCCAACTACGGCGTGGGCGTCGCACAACCGCATGACGGCGAGATCGTCCTCGGCGACAGAGGCGCACCGACCGGCACCCTGCGCGAATGGGGGGCATGGCGACCGGTCTACGACCTGCTTCCCGACGTGCCCGAGTCGACCCTGATGGACGCCATCTCCTACGCGTCGACGTCCTTCGCCTCCGCAGGCATCACCTGGATCCAGGATGCCTGGGTCGAGCCCGCCAACATCGCCATCTGGCTCACCGCGCGGCAGCGGGGCGTGCTCGACCAGCAGGTCGACCTCGCCCTGTGGGCCGACCCCAACTCGTGGCGCGACCAACTGGCCGGCTTCGAGGAGTCCCGCGCGCGCATCGTTGCCGAGGGCGGCGGTGAGGTCACGAGCCACACGATCAAGTTCTTCGCGGACGGCGTCATCGAGTCGGCCACCGGCGCGCTCATCGAGCCCTACTGCGACTGCCCGCACTCCAAGGGAATGCCCAACTGGGATCCCGAGGAGATGAAGCTCGCCGTGGCGGCCATCGATTCCCTCGGCTTCACCGCGCACATCCATGCCATCGGCGACTTCGGGGTGCGCATGGGCCTTGATGCCACCGAATACACCGCCAGCGTGAACCCTCCGTGGGATCGACGATGGATCATCGTCCACACGCAGCTTGTCGATCCCTCGGATCTCGCACGCTTTGCCGAGATAGGGGTCATCGCCAACTTCGAGCCGTACTGGTCGAAGTTCGACTCCTGGCAGACCGAGCTGACGGCGCCGCGACTGGGACCCGAACGCACGGCACGGCAATACCAGACGGCCACGTTGGCCAATCTCGGCGCGACCATCTACTTCGGCAGCGACTGGCCGGTGACGACGTACGCACCCCTCGAGGGCATCCAGGTGGCCGTCACCCGCCAGATGACCACCGAAGAGCCGCCTTGGCTCCCCGAGGAGCGCATCTCGGTCGACGCAGCCCTCGCCGCCTACACCAGCGGGGTGGCGTATCAGGCCGGGCGATCCGACGCCGGCTACGTGCGCCCCGGTGCCGTCGCCGACCTCACCTGGATCGCCCAGGACCCGCGTGCGGTCGATCCGATGACCATCGGCGCCATTCCGGTGCTCGGCACGTGGTACCGCGGACGACGCACCTTCAGCGGGTGACATGGCACTGACTCCCGGCGAGGCCGACCGACTGCTGCTCTTCACGCAGGCGCAGTTGGCCAGGGCTCGTCGCGAGCGGGGGCTGCGGCTCAATGTGCCGGAGGCGACCGCCTACATCGCTGACGCGGTGTGCGAGTGGGCACGCGACGGACTGTCGCTCACGCAGGCCCGCGACCAGGCGCGCACTCTGCTCGGCGTCGACGACGTACTCCCTGATGTGCCCACGGTGCTGACGGACGTGCGCGTCGAGGCCCGCTTCGACGACGGCACGCGCCTGGTCGTCGTCCACGATCCCTTCGACATCGGCCTTGCCGAGGGGTCGGGCATTCACCAGGTCACGGGGTCCCCGCTCACCATCCGCAATGAGGCCAGCACTCCGATCGGCGTCACGTCGCACATTCACCTCGCGGAGGTCAACCCGCGGCTTCGCCTCGACAGGCGTGCGGCCTTCGGCATGCGCCTCGACATCCCCGCCGGTACCACCCTGTGGATCAGTCCTGATGAGACGGTCGAGACCCATGTCATCCCGATCGGTGGCGAGCGCGTGGTGGAGGGCAACACCGGGGTCGTCGACGGACCGCTCGATGATGCCGCCGTACGCGACAGGGCGCTGGCACGACTGCGCGAGTGCGGCTATCTCGACGTCGTCGACGGCCAGCCCGTGAACGCCGCCACCGACGCCGAGACCGCCGTCGCTCGCCTCGTGGACGGACGTCGCTCATGAGCGCCTACGGCCCCGCGGTTGGCGACGTGCTCACGCTCGGCGACACGGGACTGCGCCTGCGCATCCCCGACCGGGTGCCCGATGCGGGCGATGAGTTCCGCGTGGGCTTCGGCAAGACCGGTCGCGACGGCATCGGGCTGGCGCCGGTGCCGACCGCAGAGTCGTGCGATGTCGTGCTCACCAATGTCATCGTCATGGACCCGGTGGACGGCATCCGCGTGGCGTCGATCGGCATCCGGGAGGGCCGCATCAGCGGCATTGGCCGCGCCGGCAACCCGCGGGTGTCTCCCGACATCGACGTGGTCGTCGGCTCCGGCACCGTGGTCGTGGAGGCCGATGGCCTCATCGCGACACCCGGGGGCATCGACACTCACGTGCACTCGCTGTCCCCCAGGGTCTTCGAGGCGGAGATCGCCTCCGGCGTGACCACGGTGATCGGACAGGAGGCCGGCCCGGTGTGGGGCGTCGGCCTGGGCTCGAAGTGGTATCTCGACCTCGCGCATCGCGCCCTGGACCACTACCCGCTCAACATCGGCCTCCTCGGCCGTGGCTCGAGCTCACGCGCCGCCGTGCTGCGCGAGGCGATCGACGGGCACGTCTGCGGATTCAAGGTGCACGAGGACACCGGCGCCACCCTGTCGACCATCGACACCGCGCTGCGCGTGGCGGATGAGTTTGACGTGCAGGTGGCCCTGCACACCGACGGCCTCAACGAGACTCTGTCGGTCTCCGACACCCTTGCCGTGCTCGATGGCCGCGTCCTGCACGCCTTCCACGTGGAGGGCTGCGGCGGGGGCCATGCACCCGACGTACTCACCCTGGCCGGCCACGACAACGTGCTGGCGTCATCCACCAATCCCACGCTCCCCTACGGCAGCAACGCCGTGGCCGAGCATCTCGACATGATCCTGCTGTGCCACGGCATGGATGTCGGCAGCGAGTCCGACATCCGCATCGCCCGCGCACGCGTGCGCGGAGTAACGATGGCCGCGGAGAACCGCCTGCACGACATGGGCGTGATCCCGATGACCTCGTCCGACGCGCAGGGCATGGGCCGGGCCGGCGAGACCTGGTGGCGCACCTTCGCCCTGGCCAGCGTCATGAGCGATGACGCCGGGGCCGACGACAACGACCGGATCCTGCGCTACCTGGCGAAGATCACCGTGAATCCGGCGCTCGCGCATGGACTGTCGCACGAGATCGGCCGCGTCGCGCCCGGCTTCCTCGCCGACATCGTGCTGTGGTCGCCGTCGAGCTTCGCCGCCAAGCCGTGGCTCGTGCTGAAGGCCGGGTTTCCCGCATGGGGCGTGACAGGTGATCCCAATGCGAGCATCTCGGAGGCCGAGCCCCTGCGCATCGCCGAGCAGTTCGGTGCCATCGGCGCAGCGCCCGCACAGCTCTCTCGGCTGCTGACCAATGCGGCCGCGGCCAGCGACCTGCCGTCCGCTCGCCAAGCGCTCGTCGTGCGAGGCTGCCGCACGGTGCGAGGCAGCCACATGGTGCGGCACGGCGTACTCGGCGAGGTCGCGGTGCCCGGTGACGGCTCGGTCGTCACGTGGCAGGGCCAACCGCTTCGCGGTGAGCCGGTCGCACGAGTACCGCTATCGCGCCTGCACTTTTGGTAGGCCTGGCCTAGGAATAGGCCGTGAATCGACCCCACAGGCGGTGCACCGGAGCACCGCTGCGGGGAGTCGTATCGAGTCTGACCCGGATCGACTCATCGTCGCTCGTGACGCTGCCTCTGGGGCTGGTTCCGGTGACCTTCGAGGTTGCCTTGATGAATCCCGCCTTCATATCCGCCTGTGTGACCGTGTAGGAGCCGGTGCAGGTGGCTGTGGCATCCACATCGAGTGTCCCGATCGGCGCCTTGGGAGTACACGCGAGCTTGGCTGGAGTGCCGATGACAGACACGTTGCTCAGGGGTACGTCGCCTCGATTGGTCACCGTGGCCGTGAAGGTCAGCGACTGGCCGGCACGCCGAAATGACTCGGGAGCAGACGCCATCTTCACCTTGACCGATGGGCGCTCCGGCGAGGTCCTGGCCACTTCCACAATTCCCGTACTCGCTACGCGGGCACCGCTTGCACTGCTCCCCGTCGCGCGCAGAAGGCCCCGAATCGCCCCCGCTGACATGTCGGCTCGAGTCACCTCGTAGGTCCCCGAGCACCGCACGGTCGCCTTGACGGCGAGGGACTTCACGGGGGGTGTTGGCGTGCACACGAAGTCGACCGGAGAGCCGGTGATGATCAGGTCTCGAACGGCGACGTTGCCCAGATTGGTCACCATGGCAGAGAGGTTCAACTTCTGACCCGCACGGCTGAAGTCAGAGGGCGAGGATGTAAGGACCACGCGCACCTGGAGCCTCTCTGGAGGCGGCGGACCCTGCACGGTCAAAACGGCAGAGGCACTCAGCGGACCTCCGGATAACCCAGCGACAGCCGTCGCGGTGACGCGGTCGCGGACGACCGCTGCGTCTGCGTCTTCCTCGGTGACTGTGTAGGTGCCTCGACAGACCACGCTATCGCCAGGGCCGAGCGTGGCTACCGGCGTGACCGGCGCGCAGGTGAGGGGAATGCTTCCCTGTCGGACCTGCACCGCATTGAGCGTGTCAGTGCCGTTGTTCAGAACCGTGGCCGTGATGGTCAGGACATCGCCCGCCTTCTCAAACCTTGCCGGCGACGATGCCATCGTCAACTGCATGTTGGCGACGGGCGCTGGTGGTGCTGGCGCCGACGGCGTCACAGGGGCAGAGGCGGATGACGAGGAGCTCCAGCCCGCGGCGTTCCGCGCCTGGACCGTGAAGGTGTAGGCGGTCCCATTGGTCAGGCCGGAAATCGTGCACGATGTTGATGAGGTAGTACAAGAAGCGCCACCGGGACTGGCTGTCACCTTGTACTGGAGGATCGGGGATGTGCCGATATCCACCGGCGGAGTCCACGAGGTCGTCACCTGCGCATTTCCGGGTGATCCACCCGCTCCCGTAGGGGCGTCTGGTCGCTGGCCATAGACGTTGACACCGAGATAGGTATAGCCATCCGCAAAGTTCTGCCCTGCGTACAGGAGTCCAGTGGACGAGACCACGAGTGAGGATATGGCAACGCTGTTGTTCTCCGACGAGACCGTGAGCCCGGGAGTGTTGAGTACGGTGAGATAGGGAGTGTTGTTCGGATCAGTGCTTCCTACAAAGATCAATGAGTCGTCTCTGAAAGCCGCGATCGCCTGCCAGTCTGTCAATCCCGGCCTCAGGGCGACCGTGCTGGATGTTCCGGTTGCAATGTTCCGTGCGAGCAACTGGGATGTCAGGAAGCTCGTCACATAGATCGTGTCGTCAACCTTGGTTATCGACGTAGGCTCGTCGAATCCCGAACTAAAAGTCGTGGGCAGCGAGCTCAGGTTAGCGCCGTTTCTTACCTCCACAGTCCCTGCGCCTGACCACCACGTCCCCGAGAAGACCCGGTTGGTTGCCTCGTCTACATACATGCCCCCATAGACGAGGGATGATCCGCTGGTGACCGAAATACTGTCGTCCAGGTTTCTGCCATTGACTGCGTACAGGCGACCTTGAGTGTTGAGTCCATCTGCATCGCAGGGCACATAGACAGTGTCGTCAAGACTGTTCACAGCGATGTTGCGATAAGCGGCTGTGTCGTGCCCATCGCCGTCACAGGAAAGTGTCACCGTGTCGTCCAACGTCATCGTCCTGCCATTGATAGCCCACAGGCGCTTGGGATTCAGTCCGCGATTGACCACGTACACGGTGTCGTCATTCGAGTCGACTGCAATGCCGTAGAGGCCTATGTCCTTAGTCTGGCCAGCAGTGGGGGGAATCACTGACACGCTCGCGTAGGGGGTACCGCTGGTTTGACCCGGCGCAATCGCCTCGACTGTACCCGTCCATGCATTGGCGACGTATACGGTGTCATCAATCGCATTGATAGCGACGCTTGCCGGATTTGCACGCCTGCCCCCCAACGTGTCATCGACATAGATGCGACCGACGAAGTAGTAGGTGTCATCGCCCAGCCCTGCTGCCCTTGGATGGAAAGCCACTGCAGCGGGCTGCACGGCTGGTGTCGCAGAAGCTCCGGTCGCTGGCGACGCGATCGCTCCCATGGCGAGGCTGCTCGCTGCCAGGCACGTGGCAAGACCGATGGTGAGTCGACGGCTTGTCTTCGCGATCATCAATCTTCCCC
>JBJTIQ010000017.1:0-11469 GCA_046095085.1 Actinomycetota bacterium
GTCCCCAGGCGTGTCCCGGACCCGCATTTGGCCTCCTAGGGGCGCCCCCGGTAGCCTTATCCCTCGGTCGGCCTGCCCAGGGCGGGCCGACGTTCATGAGAGGCAGAGGGTTCGTGGCCAACATCAAGTCGCAGATCAAGCGCAATCGCACCAATGAGAAGGCGCGGCAGCGCAACCAGGCTGTCAAGTCCTCCCTCAAGACGTCCGTGCGCAAGTTCCGCGAGGCCGCCGCCTCCGGCGATGCCGCCAAGGCCAAGGAGGCCGCCGGCGATGCCTGCCGCAGCCTCGACAAGGCAGCGAGCAAGGGCGTCATCCACAAGAACCAGGCAGCCAACCGCAAGTCGGCGATCGCCAAGAAGGCCGCCTCCCTCTAGCCGTCCCTCCCCCGTCGGGCGCTGCCCGGTCGGTGGCATCTCGGTCGGGCGCTGCCCGGTCGGTGGCATCTCGGGTGGCATGCTGACCCCGTGGGCAGCCTCCCCCTCACCTTGATCATGGGCTCCGAGCAGGTGCTCGTGGAGCGAGCGCTGGCTGATGCGCGTGTGTCCGCCGGCCGGCATTTCGGCGAGTCGCCGAGCGTCCAGACGCTGGTGCTCGGTGACGCCACGCCGGAGGCGCTCGCTGAAGCCCTCAGCCCCACCCTCTTCGGCGAGGCAACACTTGTCGTCATCGAGGGGGCCGACCAGTTCGAAGACGAGACCTTCGCCGTGCTCGATCGCGCCATCGCCGACCCGCCCGACGGTTTTGCCGTCGTCGTCCACCATCCCGGTGGCGTCAAGGGCAAGCGCTACCTGACCGCGATCCGCGCGGCCGGGGCGACAGAGGTCTCGTGCGCCGCACTGAAGAAGGGGCGGGCGACCCAGGACTTCCTACTCGAGGAGGTACGCCGCCACGGACGCAAGGCCACGCCCGATGCATTGCGTGCGCTCTACGACTCCATCGGACACGACCTGCCCCTGCTCGTCGGTGCCATTCACCAGCTTTGCGCCGACCTAGAAGCGGATCCCATCACCGACGATGACGTGCGCGCCTACTTCGGGGGCATCGCCGACATGCAGGGCTACCGGGTCTCTGACTCGATCTGGGAGCGCCGTCCGGTCGACGCCCTGCGCGACCTGCGGTGGGCCGTGGAGGGCAGCGGACGCGCCGGCGTCGGACCGGCCATCACGGCCGCAATCGCGAGCGGCCTTCGCAACATGGCCCGGATCCAGGGGATGCCGCCATCGGCCAGCGATGCCGACGTCATGCAGGAGACCGGCATTCGCTTCGACTGGCAGGTTCGCAACGTCCGTGCGCGCGCCAAGAAGTGGCGTCCCGATCGACTCGCCAAGGCAACGGTCACCCTGAGTGGCGTCGACGTGGCCATGAAGGGCGGCCTTCGCCCCGGCGATGCCCTCGACGTTGACCAAAAGCTCCATGTGCTCGAGGAGTTCGTGGTGCGCACGGCATCCCCGTCATCCGGCTAGCCCCGAGCAACCACGCCGAGGGTGGGCGCAGACACGACGGCGATATCGCCGACCTCGTCGGTGCGAGCGATCACCGCCCCGGCGTAGTGCCACTGCTCGATGGTCTCGGGAGCCGGGTGGCCGTAGCGATTGCCTGCGCCCACCGTGAATATCGCAACGCGGCCGCCGGTCCACTGCGCGAGGGCCGGATCCTGGTATCTGCTGCCGTGGTGAGGCACCTTGACGACGTCGACGCCGTACACGCCCACAGACGAGCGCATGGCGACCTGGGCAGCCGTCTCGACATCGCCCAGCAGAAGGATGGTGATGCCGCCGGCCTCGACGAGCAACGCGATGCTCGCGTTGTTGGGTGCGGACTCCGGTCCGCGAATGATGCGCTGCGGCCACAGCGTCGTCAAGGTGACGTCACCGACCGTACGCCGCTCCCCCGCTCGCGCCGTCCGCACAGGGATCCCCGCCAACCACTCGTCGACCTTCAGGGCCTGCTCCGGGGGCTCTCGCAAGGGCGAGATGAGCGCCTCACCGACCGCACGCCCGCCCAGGACCCCGGGGATGCCATCCACATGGTCGGCGTGCGGATGCGTCAGCACAAGCAGGCCAACCTTCGTGATAGCCAGATCGGACAGGCAGCGGTCGATCAACTTCGGATCAGGTCCGGCATCGATCACCACCGCGTCGGACTCGCCCGAACGAAGGACGATCGCATCGCCCTGTCCGACATCACAGGCCACCATGACCCAGTCAGCAGGCGGCCACCCCGCACGGTCGGGCAGTCGAAGCGCGATGATCGCGACAAGTGCCACCGCGACGGCAATCGCGGCAACGACGCGCGGCTGCAACGGCATCTCGTGTCGTCCGCGACGCCGCCGAATCACCCAGACCGCACATGCGGCGACGCCGAGGGCAAGGGCCGCGCCGGGCAAGCCTCCCGGCCAGGGCAGCGCGGACGCCTGAAGCGATGCGGATCGCTCGGCCACCGCCGCGATCCAAGCCGCGGGCGGCTCGGCGCAACGCGCCAGCACGTGCGCCGCTGGCGGGCTGACGGTGGAGACTACGGCGGCCAACAGGCCGAGCACGGTGACCGGCACGACCGCCGGTGCGGCCAGCACATTGGCGGGCACCGCCACGAGGCTGATGCCCTGGCCGAAGGCGGCAATGAGGGGGAGGGTCGCCACCTGTGCGGCGACCGTCATGGCCAGCGCCTCAGCAAGGTGTCGGCGTACGTCACCGCTCCCCCGCATTCGTGCGAGCAGGGCGGGAGCTAACACGAGCAGACCGGCGGTAGCGGCGACAGATAGGGCAAAGCCCCACGACACGGCCAGCCCCGGTGACAAGACCAGGAGCACGACGACGCTCCCCGCCAATGCCGCCACGCCGCGGCGACGACCCCCGGACAACATCGCCGCCAAGGTGACGACGCCCATGGCGGCAGCTCGCAGCACGCTCGGCTGGGGCCCGACGATGACGACGAAGGCAGCCAGAGCCGCCAGGGCAGCCAGCACTCGCCCCGCGAGGGCGATGCCCAAGAACGCCGTCGCGATGAGCACCGCCCCGACCACGATGGCGGTGTTGCCACCCGAGACAGCCGTCAGGTGGGAAAGGCCGGATGCGCGCATCTGGTCAGCGAGCCCCGGTGGCTGGGCGGATTCATCACCGACGGCAAGCCCCTCGACCAGCGCAGCCGCTCGGGGATCGGACCCCTCGAGCGCCTCGCGGAGGCCGCCGCGCACCGAATTGGCCATGGTCGCGAGGAGTCCTGGCAACTCGATGATGTCGCGCGTATCCACCGCGAGCGTCGCCGCGTAGCCACGAGCGGTGTCACCGGGCCCGGCTCGGGCGGTCACGCGAACGAGGCTGCCCAGGGTGAAGGGCTGGTGCTGGGCACGCAGCAAGACGGGTGCACTGACCTGCCAGTCGCCATCGACCGAGGAGAATCGCACAACCTGACCCCGCTGCTCGGTCACTCCATCGCGAATGCGCAGATCACCGCCGATGAGCACATCCGCGGTGATGCGCTGGCCCTGCGTGCCCGCATGCGCGACCGGGCCCAGCGTGAGGGCTTCGGCGTAGAGCGACGCGGTGAAGGCCACGGCGCCGAGCGTGAGGAGCACGGCCGATACCCCCAACCCCCGGGTGCGCCTGATTGCGACCAGCACTGATCCGGCGGCGACAGCGACGGCACTGCCAGCGCGCGCGGGAGTGATGGAGTCCGGAGCGAGCAGGACGACGATCAGCGCGCTGGCCCAGGCGGCCATCGCCGCCGGCACCAGGCGAAGGTGCCTCACACGCGCACCAGCGGTCGAAGCTGGGACAGGAGGGCGTCGCCGATGCCGGACACTTCCCCGAGGATCTCGACGCTGGGGAATGGTCCGTTGTCTTCGCGCCACGCCACTATGCGCCCGGCGAGCACGGGCCCGACACCCGGCAACTCCTCCAGAGCGGCCGCACTTGCGGTGTTGAGGTCAAGTAGTGCATCAGCAGGCTCGCCCGGTTGCTCCGTCGCCTCGGCCGATGTCCGGCGACGTTCGCCTACGATGACCTGCTCGCCATCGACGAGCACCCTGGCGAGGTTGAGATCACCGGATGACGCGCCCGGCTTCAGGCCGCCCGACGCCGCAACGGCATCGGCCACACGTGAGCCAAACGGAAGCGTCACGACACCGGGGCGGCGTACGCGCCCGATGACATGCACGGTGACGATGTCGGTGAGTGCCGTCGATGCAGACGGCGACGGGTCGGGTATCTCGACCACGGGGCGGGCGCGGCCTTGCCACCAGGTGTAGCCGACCGCGAGGACGACCACACCTAGGACAATCGCAAGTGCGCGCACCGCACGCGCAGACCAGGACACCTCCGCACGCTAGGAAGACCCCGAGGGCGACCCCCGCGAGTGCTATGCGCCTGGGGACAGTGCGGGCGAGTAGGCGCTGGGGATGGCTACATCAGCGGTGAGACGACGACAGCCACGATGCCCGGACCCGTGTGGGCTCCGACCACCGCACCCAGGGGGCACTCGATCACGCGGGTGCTCGTCAGGTAGCCCCGCAACGCGTCGGCGAGCTCATGGGCCCGATTGGCGGCGTCCAGGTGTTGGATCGCGATTTCGACCGATCGCCCCAGGGTGGCTGCCAGCGAGAGCTCGGTGAGCCGTGCCATGGCCTTGCTCGTCGTGCGAACGCGCTCGAGCGGCACAACCTCCCCGTCGAGGATCTGCAGGATCGGCTTGACCTGGAGTGCCTGGCCGACGGCCGCGCGTGCCGCACCGATGCGTCCGCCTCGTCGCAGGTATTCGAGAGTGTCGACGTAGAAGAGCGATGTCGATGCTCGCGCCTTCTCCGTGATGAGGGCCTCGACCTCGTTGATGGTGGCGCCATAGTGCGCGGCCCGTGCGCCCGCGAGCACCGCGAAGCCCAGGCCCATGGCAACCGTACGACTGTCGATGACGCGCACGTCGATATCGACATCCTTGGCGGCGAGCTCAGCCGCCTCGTGCGTGCCGGACATCCGCGAGGAGAGGGTCGCGCACGCGATTGCGCAAGCGCCTGACTGCTGCGCCTGCAAGAAGGCCTGGCGGAAGCGCTCGGGGGACGGCCGTGAGGTCGTGACGGGCTGCCAGGCGCGCAGGGCCTCGGCGACGCGCGCGGGGCTGGCTTCAGCGTCGGTCTCGTCGTACGCCCGGCCGCCGATGACGACCTGCACCGGGACGACGTCGATGTGCGTGCCCGCCAGCAGGTCCTGCGGGAGGTACGCCGTGGAGTCGGTGATGACGGCGACGCTCATTGCCTCAGGCTAGTGGGCGGCGACGGCTGCCCGCAGGGGGCGGAGCGCCGCCGCGGGGATGACCTCGTCGACGCGAATGCGCTCGGCGCCCACCCATGTGGCCGCTTCGGTGAGCGCGCGCGCGGTGCCATCGACGGCGCCCTTCACCGGCGCTCCGGTGCGGGATGTCTCGAGCGTCACCCGCTTGGCGACGAGGGTGCCCTTCTCGCGACCGGGATCCACGCGGCCGACGAGGTGGCCAGCGTGCAGCACCGGCATGGCGAAGTAGCCGTGCACGCGCTTGACCGCGGGCGTGTAGGCCTCGATGCGATGCTCCATGTCGAAGAGGCGCTCCATGCGATCGCGATTCCAGATGAGCGAGTCGAAGGGCGACAGGAGCGTCGTGCGCGATCGCGCGCGATTGGCGGTGCCGAGCCAGGCGAGCGCTTCTGGCGACGCCCAGGCGCGCTGGTCCCACCCGCGCACGCTCACTTCGACGAGATCGGTGTCGCCGATATGGGCGAGCGTCTCGGTGACGCCGAGCCGGTGGATGTCGGCGATGTCGGATGCGGTGCCGACTCCCACCGAGTGTCCGCCGAGGTCAACGAGACGACGTAGGCATTCGCCGTCGCCCGGGCCGTGAATGCCGTCGTCGTCCACCCACCCGCGCTGCTCGCGAAGACCCTCGGGCACGACGCGCACGGTGAGGTCGTAGACCCGCTTCCACTTCGAGCGCTGCGTAACCACGACGTCGCCGACGAGGAGGTGCCACTCCAGGGCGTTCTTTGTCTCCGACCACGACCACCACTCCCCGCCCAGCCGACCGCCACCCAGGTCACTCACGGTCATCGGGCCATCTCCGGCGAGTCGCTCTAGTACGCGCGTCAGTTCCTTCGCGCTCGGCGCATCGCGCCAGGTGCAGCCCTTGCGGGCGTAATGGCGGCGACGGAAGGCGAACCACGGCCACTCCGACATGGGCAGGATGCAGGCGGCGTGCGACCAGTACTCGAACGCGGTCTCGCCGCCCCAGTACGCCGCCTCGACCGCGTTGCGACCGATCGCCCCGAGGCGCGCGTACGCGACGAGCTCGTGAGAGCGCGCGAGCACCGAGATGGTGTCGAGCTGCACGGCGCCGAGATGCTCGAGCATGTCGACGACCGCGGCTTCTCGCTTGGCTGCGGAGCGGGGCGGCGTACGCGACCCGAGCAGCCCCTGCGCCCAGAGCGCCGCACGCCGCGCCTCGTCAGCCGACAACCCCACCACCCGTTGAGTGGCGGGTTGTGCTGTAGACACGCCGCGGGAACGCACCACAACCAGCCACTCAACGCAGGAGGGAGGTGAGCGGGACGAGGTCGTCGGGGAGCAGGTCGGCCGTCCAGGCGTCGACGCGCTCACCGCGCTGGACGACCAGGCGCCGCGCGGGATCGGCATGCACGTGGAAGCCGACCTTCTCCACCATCCGCCGCGACGGCACATTGCCCACGATGGCATTCCAGGTCACGACCTCGCACCCGCCGTCGCGAAAGGCCCAGTCGCACACGAGCCAGAGGGCGAGCGATCCGACCCCGCTGCTCCGCGCCCAGGGCGCGACGAAGTAGCCCACGTCGGCACGGCCTGCCCCATCGAGCATTGCGCCGATGTTGCCGCTGTATCGCCCGTCCACCTCGATCGCCCACCGCGTCTCGCCATCGACCGCCGTGCCCACGGTGCGATTGATGTAGGCCTCGGCATGCGCCGGCTCGTACGGATTCGGCACGGTCGTCCAGGTCCAGGTCTGCTCGTCGCGGCAGGCCAGCACCATGTCGTCGAGGTCATCGAGGTGATGACTGCGCAGGAGAACCGGACCGGCCTCGAGGTCGGGCACGCCGATCGGCCCCACGCCCACCTGCTGGTGACGACTCACGTCTGGCCCGACAGGGGTGGCTCCGCCGACCCGCCGGGCCCTTCCGGTACGACGTTGACGAGCTTGGGGGCGCGCACGACGACGGTCTTGATCCCCCGACCCTCGAGTGCGCGTACGACGGCGTCGGATGCCAGGGCCATCTCGCGCAGCGCATCCTCGCTGATGTCAGGCGACACCTCGAGCCGGTCGCGCACCTTGCCGGCGACCTGCACCACGCACGTCACGGAGTCCTGCACGAGCAGCGCCGGATCGACCTCGGGCCAGCCGGCGAGCGCGACCGAGGGCGCGTGGCCGAGCAGGCGCCACATGTCCTCGGCGGTGTAGGGGGCCGCGAGCGAGAGCAGGATGGCGACGGCCTCGGTCGCCTCGCGCACGGCGGGGTCGGCAGGACCGCAGCCGGAGTCGATGGCCTTGCGCGTGGCGTTGACGAGTTCCATCGTCTTGGCCACGGCGACGGTGAAGCGATAGGTCTCGACCGCCTGCGCCGCGTCGTGCAGCGTGCGATGGGTCATCTTGCGCAGCTCGAGGTCACCGGTCGTGACGTCGACGCCCGGCTCGCTCGTGACGTCCTGCGCCAGGCGCCAGGCGCGCGCGAGGAACCTCTTGGAACCCGCGGGCGAGACGTCGGCCCAGTCGCTGTCGTCCTCGGGAGGCCCGGCGAAGACCATCGTGAGGCGGATCGCCTCGACACCGGGCAAGGCCAGCTCGTCCGAGAGCTTCACGAGGTTGCCGCGCGACTTGCTCATCGCGGAGCCGTCCATGACGACCATGCCCTGGTTGAGCAGGCGCGTGAAGGGCTCGGTGAAGTCCACCATGCCCATGTCGTAGAGGACCTTGGTGAAGAAGCGGCTGTAGAGCAGGTGCAGGATCGCGTGGGTCACGCCACCGACGTATTGGTCGACCGGCATCCACTTCTTCGCAGCATCCACGTCGAACGGACCGTCCTGCTTGTGCGGGTCGAGGTAGCGCAGGTAGTACCAGGAGGAGTCGACGAAGGTGTCCATCGTGTCGGGGTCGCGCTGCGCATCGGCCCGGCCGCATCGCGGGCAGGCGACGGTGGCCCACTCGGTCGCCGCGCCGAGCGGTGACGTGCCCTTGGGCTTGAGGTCCAGGCCCTTGGCCGGCGGCAGCATGACGGGCAGGTCGTCCATCGGCACGGGCACTTCGCCGCAGTCGACGCAGTGCACGATCGGGATCGGCGTACCCCAGTAGCGCTGCCGTGAGATAAGCCAGTCGCGCAGTCGGTAGTTGATCGACGCCGTGCCCGTGCCGCGCTCCTCAAGGATCTCGATGATCTTCGCGATGGCATCGGCCTTGTTGAGGCCGTCTAGCGGGCCGGAGTTGACGTGCGGGCCGTCGTCTCCCGTGGCAATCCCCGTCTCGAGCGGGTCATCGCCCGCTTCGACGACCACCTGCACGGGCAGGTCGAATTGGCGGGCGAAGTCGAGGTCGCGCTGATCGTGCGCGGGCACGGCCATGATGGCGCCGGTGCCGTAGTCGGCCAGCACATAATCCGAGGCCCACACGGGGATCCGCTCGCCGTTGACCGGGTTGATGGCGTAGCGCTGCAGGAAGACGCCCGTCTTGTCGCGGTCGGTGGCCAGCCGGTCCATCTCGGAGGTCTGCTTGACCTTCTCCAGGTACGCCGCGAACTCGGCCTCGGCCCCGGTGCCGGCCGCGAACTCGGCCGCGAGGTCGGAGTCGGCGGCGACGACGAAGAAGGTCGCGCCGTAGAGGGTGTCGGGACGGGTGGTGAAGACAGTCACGGGCTCGTCGCGACCCTCGATCTCGAACTGCACCTCGGCTCCGGTGGAGCGGCCGATCCAGTTGCGCTGCATGAGCAGCACCTTCTCGGGCCAGGCGCCCTCGAGCTGGGCCATGTCATCGAGCAGGCGATCGGCGTAGTCGGTGATCTTCAGATACCACTGGGTCAGCTTCTTCTTGGTGACGGGAGTGTCGCAGCGCTCGCACAGGCCCTGCACGACCTGCTCGTTGGCGAGCACCGTCTGGCAATTGGGGCACCAGTTGACGTTGGAGGCCTTGCGGTAGGCGAGGCCGCGCTCGTACATCTGCAGGAAGAACCACTGGTTCCAGTGGTAGTACTCCGGGTCGCAGGTGTTGAGGATGCGGTCCCAGTCGAAGGAGCAGGCGTAGCGGCGCATCGACGCCTTCTGCTGAGCGATGTTGTCGTAGGTCCACAGGCTGGGATCCTCGCCGCGACGGATCGCGGCGTTTTCGGCGGGCAGGCCGAAGGCATCCCAGCCGATGGGGTGCAGGACGTTGAAGCCGCGCTGCACCCAGTAGCGCGCGATGACGTCGCCGAGGGCGTAGGCCTCGGCGTGACCCATGTGGAGGTCACCCGAGGGGTAGGGAAACATGTCGAGGACGTACTTCGTGGGGCGCGGATCGCCCTCCGTGCCGGACCGGAAGGGCTGCAGGTCGTCCCAGACGGGCAGCCAGCGCGCCTGGATCTCCTCGACGTCGTACGCCTTGATGTCCTCATCAGCCATAGCGGGCTGACTCTACCGAGGGGGCCGCTCGCTCCCACGCAGGCGTCTAGACGGTGACGGGCAGGAAGTCCCCCGAGGCCGACAGGTCGCGGAAGCGCGATTCACCACCGGTGAAGTCTGTCTCCTTCAGATCCACGACGTAGACAGCCGGATCGTCGAGGGCCCGGTAGGAGTAACGCAGGTCGGTGAGGTTGGCGATCGTGTCGGCGTAGGTGACCTCGTCGAGGGACGTGTGGTCCGGCCCAGGCTCGCGCACCACCCCCGGCGGCACGTCGAAGGTGTTGAGTACGTGCAGCGTCAGCATCTCCGCCTCGCGGCCGTCGCGGGGAGTCGTCGCCAGCGTCAGGAGTGCGACCGCTCTGACGAATCGAGACGCCCCGGTGTAGTCGCCCGGCAGCCCACGCAGCCCCCAGCCCACGCCCAGGGGCCGGATGTCCATGCCGCCCACGCGCGGGCGCACGCGCTGGGCCTTCGGGTTGTCGGCCGAGAAGCCCACGTAGTTGTGCAGATTGAGCAGATGCCACTCCAGGTAGGGCGAGTTGGTGCCGACGCTGGTCGGGTTGTCGAGGACCACCATGCCCTCGGGGCGGAATTCGATGGCGGCCGAGCCGGTGCGGTCGTGGACCAGCACGTGCACAGGCGGCGTGAACGGCAGGTCGGCGTCCCAGCCCCAGACATTGATCCTCGTCATCTCGTCTCGCACCTCGTCGATCGTGGCGCAGGTCGAGAGGAGGTACGACGCAAGCTCGACCTGGCTGACGTCGGAGCCATCGCCCTTGAACTCAGCCGGGTTGAAGAAGCCACCGGCCATGTAGAGCAGGTGTGCCGACAGCCCCGCGTCGTTCATGCCGTCGATGATGGCGGCGTCGCTGCCCGCGACCGACAGGCCGACCACGCCGTGTCGTGTGGTCCAGGATTTCGAGCCCGCCCCGGCGGCGCCCGCCCGTGCGGTGCGCTGGATGCCACGTGGGATGACGCACAGCTGAAAGCCCATGAGGGCGGGATAGACGAGGCTGCGGCCGACGACGACGGTGCCGTCCTCGGCGATCGGGGCCTTGAAGTTCGTGCACATGGGCGCTCCTCGGGGATTCGCCCAGGCTAGGGGACGAGCGTGGGGATCGCGAGCACGAAGCCCGCCTGCGCCAACTGGTAGGTGACCATCACCGCTACGCGCCCGCCGGGTGCCGGACCGACGAAGCGCGCCCAGGCGAGGAGGGCGTCGGAGGTGAGGAAGAGCAGCGCCGCGATCTCGACGACGACGGACGTCGAGCCGACGGCGAGGACGACCACGATGCCGATCACGAGCATGTAGGCGGCGACGATGCCACCGAGCAGCGGTGACTTCCGCCAGGCACCGGCCACGATCTGCCGACCGACGAAGACGGCGACCAGCAGCACGATCACGCTACCTACTAGGAGACCCCGCGGCTCCTGCGGCACGAGCAGCAGGGCCACGACGTAGGCGATGTGACCTAGGAGGAAGGCCGCGGCGCCCGGGATGAATCGGTCGTAGAAGAGCAGCACGTCACCGACGAGGCCCAGGGCGAGTCCGATGACGATCGCCAACCGCACCGCGGCCGACTCGGCGGGAATCAGCAGCGCGGCCGCGATGAGGAAGACCATGACCGCGGGCTTGGCCCAGCGCTCGATAGATCTTCGGTCGGTGGCCACCGCCCACCAGTCGAGCACGGCGATGACGGCCGCAATCGCCATCGGGACGACCCAGGTCACGCGGTCAGCATGCCCCGCTTCCGGTTGAGTGGCGGGGGTGGGGGGGGTGGGGGGGGGGGGGGGGGGGGGGCGGCGGCGCGGGCGGCACCGCCACCAAGAGGGA
>JBJTIQ010000018.1:0-5781 GCA_046095085.1 Actinomycetota bacterium
GCGGTCGCCCGCACGGGCAACGGCCACGAGGCTGCGGTCATCGCCGAGATTCATCAGCCGGACACCCATGGTGTCGCGGCCGGATGCGCGCAACTCCTCCACGCGCGTGCGAATCACGATGCCGTCCGAGGCCACCGCGAAAATCTCGTCGTCGATCTCGCAGACAACCGCACCGACAAGACCGCCACGCTCCTCGACCAGTCGCATCGCGCGTACGCCGAGAATGCCACGGCCCTTGGGCGCCCAATCCTCGACCGGGGTGCGCTTGGCAAAGCCACCGTCGGTGACCGTGACCACGAAGGTGCCCTCGCGCACCACATCCATGCTCAAGAGCTCGTCGTCGCCGCGGAAACGCATGCCGATTACGCCACCGGTTGCACGGCCCATGGGTCGCAACTGGCCGTCGTTCGCGTGGAAGCGTGCCGAGAGGCCCTTGCGCGACACCAGCAGGAGATCATCGTCGGGGCTCACCAACTGTGCCGAGATGACCTCGTCGTCGTCGCGCAGGTTGATGGCGATCACGCCGCCCGTGCGATTGGAGTCGTATTCGGTCAGGGCCGTCTTCTTGACCATCCCCTTGCGGGTGGCGAGCACGAGATAGGGCGCCTGCTCGTAGTCGCGGATGGTGAGCACCTGGGCGATTTGCTCGTCGGGCTGGAAGGCCAGCAGATTGGCCACGTGCTGACCCTTGGCATCGCGGCCCGACTCGGGGAGCTGGTAGGCCTTCGCCCTATAGACGCGCCCCTTGGTAGTGAAGAACAGGATCCAGTGATGCGTCGTGGTGACGAAGAAGTGCTCGACGACGTCGTCCTGGCGCAACGCCGCGCCACGCACTCCTCGGCCACCGCGACGCTGGGCCCGGTAGAGGTCGCTCTTGGTGCGCTTGGCGTAGCCGCCCGCCGTGATGGTGACCACGACGTCTTCCTCGGCGATCAGGTCTTCGTGTGTGACGTCGCCGTCCCAGGGAATGAACTGGGTTCGACGGTCGTCTCCGAAGTCATTGACGACCTCGGCCAGCTCCTCGCTCACGATCGAGCGCTGGCGCGGCTCGGAGGCCAGGATGTCGTTGTAGTCGGCGATCTTCGCCGTCAATTCATCGAACTCGTCGATGATCTTCTGGCGCTCCAGGGCCGCGAGACGGCGTAGCTGCATGTCGAGGATCGCGGTTGCTTGAAGCTCGTCGATCTCGAGCAGACCCATGAGGCCGGTGCGAGCGTCCTCCACTGTCGCGGACGCGCGGATCAGTGCGATGACCTCATCGAGGGCGTCGAGAGCCTTGAGGTAACCACGCAGGATGTGCGCGCGCTCCTCGGCCTTGCGAAGGCGATAGCGCGTGCGACGCTGAATGACCTCGATCTGGTGGGTGATCCACGACCGCACGAACCGCTCGATGCTGAGCGTGCGTGGCACGCCGTCGACCAGTGCCAGCATGTTGGCGCCAAAGGTCTCCTGCAGTTGCGTGTGCTTGTAAAGGTTGTTGAGGACCACCTGAGCAACAGCGTCACGCTTGAGTTCGATCACTAGGCGCATACCGGTGCGAGACGAGGAATCGTCGCGAACGTCGGCGATGCCGCCGATCTTGCCGTCGCTGACGAGCTCAGCGATGCGCAGCAGGAGGTTGTCGGGATTCACCTGGTAGGGGAGCTCGGTGATGATGAGGAGCTGGCGCCCCTTGCTGTCTTCGTCGACCGTGACGACGGCGCGCATCGTGATGGCGCCACGCCCGGTGCGCAGCGCATCCTCTACGCCGCGCCGTCCGACGATGAGTCCGCCGGTCGGGAAGTCAGGCCCGCTGACGCGCTCGATCAGCGCCTCGAGCGCCTCCTCGCGCGATGCCTCGGGGTTGTCGAGCATCCACTGCACGCCCGACGCGACTTCGCGAAGGTTGTGCGGGGGAATGTTGGTCGCCATGCCGACGGCGATGCCCGCGCTGCCATTGACCAACAGGTTGGGGAAGCGGCTCGGGAGCACGACGGGCTCGAGGGTGCGACCGTCGTAGTTGGGAGCGAAGTCGACCGTCTCCTCGTCGATATCGCGCACCATCTGCATGGCCAGCGGCGCCATGCGGCACTCGGTGTAGCGCTGGGCGGCGGGGGGGTCGTTGCCCTGAGAACCGAAGTTGCCCTGCCCCTGGACGAGCGGATAGCGCAGTGACCAGGGCTGCGCGAGGCGGACGAGTGCGTCGTAGATGGCCGTATCGCCGTGCGGGTGGTAGTTGCCCATGACATCGCCGACCACGCGCGCGGACTTGGAGAAGTTGCGGTCGGGTCGATAGCCGCCGTCGTACATCGCGTAGAGAACCCGGCGGTGCACGGGCTTGAGGCCGTCGCGCACGTCGGGCAGCGCGCGGGAGACGATGACGCTCATCGAGTAGTCGAGGTAGGAGCGCTGCATCTCGACCTGGAGGTCGACCGGCTCGATGCGACCGCCGGGCGGGGTCGCCTCGTCGATCACGGTGTCGTCAGGCACGTCGGGACTCCCGGGTCATCAGATGTCGAGGAAACGCACGTCGCGTGCGTTGCGCTGGATGAAATTGCGACGGGACTCGACGTCCTCCCCCATGAGGACGCTGAAGGTCTCGTCGGCCTGGGCCGCGTCGTCGAGGGTGACCTGCAAGAGGACGCGTCGAGCGGGATCCATGGTGGTCTCCCAGAGTTCGTCGGCGTTCATCTCGCCCAAGCCCTTGTAGCGCTGGATGCCCTCTTCCTTGGGCAGCTTCTTGCCCGCGGCAAGGCCAGCCTCGAGGAGCGCATCGCGCTCTCGGTCGGAGTAGGCGTATTCGGGGGTTTCCCGCTGCCACTTGAGCTTGAAGAGCGGCGGCTGCGCGAGGAAGACGTAGCCCTCGGTGATGAGCTTGGGCATGAAGCGGAAGATGAGGGTAAGCAGCAGCGTGCGAATGTGCTGGCCGTCAACGTCGGCGTCAGCCATCAACACGAGTTTGTGGTAGCGCAGTCGATTGATGTCGAAGTCGTCGTGGACGCCGGTGCCGAGCGCCGAGACGAGCGCCTGCACCTCGTTGTTTTGCAGCACCTTGTCGATGCGTGCCTTCTCGACGTTGAGGATCTTGCCGCGAATGGGCAGGATCGCCTGCGTGCGGGGGTCGCGACCCTGGCGCGCGGAACCGCCGGCTGAATCGCCCTCGACGATGAAGACCTCGCACTCCTCCGGCTCGCGGCTGGAGCAGTCGATGAGCTTGCCTGGCATGCCCGCACCGCCGAGGAGTCCCTTGCGATTGCGGGCCAGGTCGCGCGCCTTGCGAGCGGCGATGCGCGCGGTGGCGGCGTTGACAGCCTTGCGGGCGATGTCCTTGCCTTCGGCCGGGTTTTGCTCGAGCCACGCACCGAGTTGATCGTTGACGACCTTCTGCACGAATGTCTTCATCTCGGTGTTGCCGAGCTTGCCCTTGGTCTGGCCTTCGAACTGGGGCTCCTTGAGCTTCACGCTGACGATCGCGGTGATGCCCTCGCGCACGTCTTCGCCCGAGAGATTGGCGTCCTTTTCCTTGAGGATGCCCCACTCGCGCGCGAACTTGTTGAGCAGCGAGGTGAGGGCCGCACGGAACCCTTCTTCGTGCGTGCCCCCCTCGGTCGTGTTGATGGTGTTGGCGAAGGTGTGGACCGCCTCGTTATAGCCGGCATTCCACTGCATGGCGATCTCCGCCTGCAGGCCCTTCTTGTCATCCTCGCCCGCGAGTTCGATCACCGATGGGTTGCCCACGCCCTTGCTGGAATTGAGGTGGCGCACGAAATCGGCGATGCCGCCCTCGTAGTAGTAGGTGACCTCGGCAATGTCGTCACCGCCGAACTCCTCGACCAGACCCGGGCGACGACGCTCGTCGATGAGGGTGAGGGTGAGACCTCGGTTGAGGAACGCCATCTCCTGGAACCGGCGTGCCAGAGTCGCGGTGTCGTACCAGGTTGTCTCGAAGATATTGGGGTCCGCCCAAAACGTCACCGTCGTGCCGTGCTCGTCGGTCTTGGCGCCCTTCTTCAGTGGCGCGGTGGGTACGCCGTGCTCATAGGTCTGCGTCCACACGAAGCCATCGCGCTTGATCTCGACATCGAGCCGAGTGGATAGTGCGTTGACAACCGACACTCCTACTCCATGAAGGCCGCCGGAGACGGAGTAGCCCCCGCCGCCGAACTTGCCGCCGGCGTGCAAGACGGTGAGCACGACTTCGACGGCGGGCTTCTTCTCTACGGGATGCTCATCGACCGGGATGCCGCGACCGTTGTCGGTGACGCGTACACCGCCATCGGCAAGGAGTGTCACGGTGATGTGGGTGGCGTAGCCGGCCATCGCCTCATCGACGGAATTGTCGACGACCTCGTAGACGAGGTGGTGCAGGCCGCGCTCGCCTGTTGAGCCGATGTACATGCCGGGGCGCTTGCGGACGGCGTCGAGACCTTCGAGCACGGTGATGGCGCTGGCGTCATACGACACGGGCGGGCTGCCTCCTGGTCTGCGGTCGACGGCCGGGGGGTCGCCGGATCGGGGGATATGGCGGATCTCCACCGACGTCTCATCCTAACGACCAAACCCCACCCACGTATGCCCGGGACGGCCCCTGGGGACGGCTAGGAGCAATCAGCAGGGGGGGTCACGACCAGCATGGTGCCCCCCGTCCTCGAATCGCTCTGCGTAGCGCTCAGCCGTAGGTGTCGCGGGGGCCCGGACCGGGGACTCGCCGGGTGCCCGTCACCCGTCGCGGGGGCGCCGGGCCCACGACCTTGATGCGGTCGACGATGCCCACTCCCAGGGTCTGCGTGATGCGGTGCGAGATCTGGGGAATCAGGGTGCGCACCTGGGTTGCCCAGGCCGTCGACTCGGCGCGCAGGAGGAGTTCACGGCCGTTCTCGGTGTCGGTGACACCGTCGGGGACCACGTGGTCGGCCATGTCCGGGCCCACGATCTCGGTCCAGAGAGCCGCTAGGCCACCCGCGCCAACCTCGGCTTCCACGCCCTGGTCGCGCACCCACCTGCGCAGGACGTCGTCGACCCGCTGCGGATCTCGGTCATCCGTGCGCGCGCTCGAGTAGGAACTCTGCTGTCGTCCAGCGTTGCCGGACCGGGTTTGCTTCGGCGCATTCTTGGCCGACCATTTCGCGCGAGCAATGAGTGCGCGAGCAAGGTCCGGGCCGGGCGAGACGGCTAGGCCGTCCGTGTCGGGCGGGGTCGGGTTGTCATCCGCCACGGCGCTCCACCGTCCCGTCCACGACGTCGAAGCGTGCGCCCTCCAGGAGGGTGGGCACATCCTCCGCAACAGCCGCCGTGATCAGCACCTGGGGTGCCTGCGCCACGCGCCCGGCAAGGTGGGCTCGGCGTGATGCATCGAGCTCGGCGAAGACGTCGTCCAGCACGAGCACGGGCGGTGCCGCCTCCTCGGTGAGTAGGTCGTAAGACGCCAAGCGCATGGAGAGGGCCGCCGACCACGACTCGCCGTGCGATGCATAGCCCTTGACGGGGGCTGGCCCGAGGGTGAGGAGTAGGTCGTCGCGGTGTGGACCCACGAGCGTCACGCCCCGATCCAGCTCGTCACGTCGCCGCTCGGCCATGGCGGCCAGAAGGCCCTCACGCGCCTCGGCGATATCTGTCGTCGCCAGATGGGGGACGCTCGTTTCGTAGGAGAAGTCGATCGTGTCGCCGCTGTCGATGAGTTCGGCGTACGCCGACGCCGCACGTGGACGCAGGAGGTCGGCGAGTTCACGTCGGCTGACGGTTATCTCCGCTCCCAGCGACGCGATCTGCTCATCCCACACCTCCAGGGTGCGGGTCACATCC
>JBJTIQ010000019.1:0-5639 GCA_046095085.1 Actinomycetota bacterium
CGCCGCTGGGCACTGGAAAACCCGCTCGTGCCCGAGTCGCTGCTGCGGCTATCGGTCGGCATCGAGGATCCGGCCGACCTGTGGGCCGACCTCGACCGCGCGCTGCGCGGCTAGCCCAGTGACGCCTCAGCCCTGGGCGCACGGGCCATGAAAGCGGCCAGCAACTTCTTCGGCGACATTCCATGGTGGACGACCTGCACGACCTGCTCGGTGATGGGCATGTCGACGTCATTGCGGCGTCCGAGGTCAAGGATCGACTGACAGCTCTTGACTCCCTCGCACGTCTGCTGCGTCAACGCAACGGTCTCCTCGACGCTGAGGCCCGAGCCGAGATTGACGCCGAAGGTGCGGTTGCGCGACAGCGGCGACTGGCACGTGGCGATGAGGTCGCCGACCCCGGCCAGGCCCTGGAAGGTCAGTGGATCGGCACCAAGCGCCGTGCCCAGCCGCGCCATCTCAGCGAGTCCGCGCGTGATGAGGGAGGCCTGGGAGTTCTCGCCGAAGCCCAGGCCCGCAGCCATCCCGTTGGCCAGGGCGATGACGTTCTTGACCGAACCGCCGATCTCCGCCCCCACGACATCGGTCGTCCAGTAGGGACGGAAGTAGTCGGTCGTGCATGCGTCCTGCAGTCGCAGGGCACTTGCCTCGTCGGAGCACGCCACCGTCGTGGCCGCCGGCTGCTTCAAGGCGATCTCGCGGGCCAGATTGGGCCCGGACACCACGGCAACGCGCGAAGGTGACACCTGGGCCACGTCTTCGATCACCTGGCTCATGCGCAGCGACGTGCCCGTCTCGATGCCCTTCATCAGGCTGACGAGCACGCTGTCGTCACCGAGCATGCCGCTCCACCGCGCGAGGTTGTCGCGCAGGGATTGCGCTGGCACGGCAAGTACGACGAGATCAGAGCCTTCGAGGGCCTCACCGGGGTCATGCGTGGCGCGGACACCGCTGGGCAGCACGATGCCCGGGTGGTAGCGCTCGTTGGTGTGGTGTTGGTTGATCTCGCGGGCAGTTGACTCGTCGCGTGACCACACCACCACGTCGCCGCCTGCATCGGCAAGGATCATCGCGAAGGCTGTCCCCCAAGATCCGCTTCCCATGACCGCGGTCCGGCTCATGGATGCTCCTTCCGGATCTGCTGAAGCAACTCGTTGATCGCTGACGTCAGGCGCTCGGTGGCCACTCGCAGCGTCTCGGCGTCGAGCGGGGCGTCGTAGAGATCGTCGAGAGGCACCGGTGGACCCACGATGACATGCATCGTCTTGCGAGGGAGGAGTTTGAGCTCCTTGCGGTAGGGGCGCATCACCCTCTGGGCGCCCCAGTGGGCCATCGGCACGAGGGGCACCCGCGCGGTCAGGGCGATGCGCGCCGCCCCGGTCTTGGCGGCCATGGGCCATAGGTCGGGATCCTTGGTGATGGTGCCCTCGGGGTAGACGACGACGCACTCGCCATTCTTTGCCGATCTCACCGCCGCCTCGACAGCCTCCGCGGCGTCGCGGGTGCCGCGCACGACCGGAATCTGCTCCGTGCTGCGCATGATCGCGCCGACGACCGGGACGCGAAAGAGCGAGTCCTTGGCCAGGAAGCGGGGTGGACGTCCGTTGTCCCACGTGACGTGGGAGATAACGATGGGATCGAACCACGACAGGTGATTGGCGGCTAGCACGATGCCGCTGTCGACGCGGAGATTGCCGGTGCCGCTCCAGTCGCGCTTGGTGAAGATCACCATGATCGGGCGCAGGATGATGGCGGCAAACCAGAACGCGAAGCCCAGCCGCGTCTTGCCGCGTGCCCCTGCCACCTGAACTCCCGAGGTCGTCCCTGAGGCTTCGATCCTGCCAGCCTTCCCACGACGTGTCAGGCCCGGCACGGGCAACGCCCGGGCCGTGATGGGATGGCTGCATGCAGCCGTGGTGGGTGATCGTGCCGGTGCGCTCCGGCCCCGGTGCGAAGACCCGCCTGTCGACGCTGACCGCCCCGAAGCGGGCCACCGTGGCCCTGGCCTTCGCTCACGACACGATCTCGGCAGCGCTGGCGTGCCCCGAGGTAGCAGGCGTGATCGTCGTATCGGACGACGCAGCACGCGAGAAGTTGCAGATCCCCGGCGTGGCCTACGCCGCTGATCCCGGCAACGGGCTCAACGGTGCCCTGACCGCCGGCGCCGCCATCGCGCCCGACGGCGCGGGCGTCGTGGCTCTCATGTCGGACCTGCCCGCGCTCACCCCCGACGAGCTCGGGCGTGCACTGCTCCAGGCGCGCGAGTCACCCCGGTCCTTCGTGTGCGACAGCGAGGGCATCGGTACGACGCTCCTCGCCTCCTCGGACCCCACCGCGCTCGATCCGCACTTCGGCGAACGCTCACGCGCAGCACACGCGGCCAGCGGCGCTGTCGAGATCGAATCCGAGGGGCTCCCGAGGCTGCGGCGCGACGTCGACAGCGAGGTAGCACTGTGGGATGCCCGGCGTCTGGGGGTCGGCGCCGCGACCGCGAAGGCACTGGCATGAGCCATGGGTACGTGCCCGCCACGGTGCGCCGGTGGGACGACCGCCGAGAGGTGGTGCTCGACGACGGTCGAGTGGTGACCTTGGGTCCCGACGTGCCGCTCGAGGGGTTTCGCACCCTCGCCGTCGGCCAGCGCGTGCGCCTGCGGATGGCTGGGGAAGGCATCGACGCCATCACCTGGCCAGTGGACTGACCCGAAATGATGAAGGGACCGGGCATCGCCCGGTCCCTTCATCACGTGCAAAGTGGTGTTAGCGCTTCGCGGCCTTCTTGGCCGGGGCCTTCTTCGCCGCCTTCTTCGGCGCAGCCTTCTTGGCAGCGGCCTTCTTCGGCGCAGCCTTCTTGGCAGCGGCCTTCTTCGGCGCAGCCTTCTTGGGCGCAGACGGCTTCTTGGCGCCGGACACGACGGCCTTGAACTCCGCACCGGGGCGGAACTTCGGCAGCTTCGTGGCCTTGATCTTCACGGCCTCGCCCGTCTGCGGGTTGCGGCCCGTGCGCGCGGCACGGTCGTGACGCTGGAAGACACCGAAGCCGGCAAGGGCAACCTTCTCGCCGCGAGCCACCGCACGCTTCAACTCTTCGAGGGCAGCCTCGACGATGTTGGAGACGTCACGCTTGCTGTGCCCGAGCTGCGTGCTGACGTTGTCAATAAGCTCTTGCTTGTTCACTGAGTTCCCCTCCGGAGGGATCCAAGGCCGACCCCTTGGCCGGCAGCGACCCCAACCCTATTACGGATTTCACCCGTGGCGCATCCCAGGCTCGCGAAGGTGACGGACGCGACAATCCTCGCCACTTTGGTGACATTCGCGCCGATGACGCGCGGTCACCGATCGGTCAGCGTGTCGTTGGCGTGAAAGTCGGTCGGGTCGACTCGAAATCCGAGATGTCCGCCTCGTTTTGCAAGGTGATGCCGATGTCGTCGAGCCCTTCGAGCAAGCGCCAGCGCACATAGGGGTCGACGTCGAAGGAGGCGACGACATCGCCCGCGGAGATGGTCTGGGCAGCCAGGTCGACCGTGACGGGGGTCGACGGATCCGACTCGATGAGCGCCCACAGTCGCTCCACGACGTCCTGGTCGACCAGTGCCGTGAGCAGCCCGGCCTTGCCCGAATTGCCGCGGAAGATATCGGCGAATCGCGAGGAGATGACGACCTGGAAGCCGTAGTCCTGCAGCGCCCATACGGCGTGCTCGCGCGAGGAGCCGGTGCCGAAGTCCGGACCGGCCACGAGGATGGAAACGCCGGCGTACTGCGGCTGGTTGAGCACGAAACCGGAATCATCGCGCCACGCCTTGAAGAGGCCGTCTTCGAAACCATGCCGGGTGATCCGCTTGAGGTATTCGGCCGGGATGATCTGATCGGTGTCGACATTGCTACGGCGCAGCGGGGCAGCGGTGCCGGTATGGACGGTGAACGCCTCCACGTGAGTCTCCTTATCGAGCCAGGTCAGCGGGCGAGGCGAAGCGTCCGGTGACCGCGGTAGCCGCGGCCACCTGCGGCGACACCAGGTGGGTGCGACCGCCCGGGCCCTGGCGCCCTTCGAAGTTGCGGTTGGAGGTCGAGGCGCTGCGCTCCCCCGGCGTGAGCTTGTCGGGGTTCATCGCCAGGCACATCGAGCAGCCGGCCTCGCGCCATTCCGCGCCGGCCTGCGTGAAGACCTTGTCGAGGCCCTCGGACATCGCCTGCAGGCGAACCTTGACCGAGCCGGGGACGACGAGCATGCGCACGCCGTCGGCCACCTGACGACCGTCGAGCACGGCGGCCGCCGCTCGCAGGTCCTCGATACGGCCGTTGGTGCATGAGCCCACGAAGACGGTGTCGACGGGGATCTCGCGGATGGGGGTGCCCGGCGTCAGGGCCATGTATTCGAGGGCGCGCTCGATGGCGGCCCGCTCGACATCGTCGGCCGCGTCGTCAGGCGAAGGGACCGAACCCGACAGGGGGATGCCCTGCCCGGGGTTGGTGCCCCAGGTCACGAAGGGACTCAACTCGGAGGCCTCGATCACCACCTCATTGTCGAAAGTCGCATCCGCATCGGTGACGAGGGTCTGCCAGTAGGCGACCGCCGCGTCCCAGTCGGCGCCTTTGGGCGCATGCTCGCGCCCCTCGATATAGGCGAATGTGGTGTCGTCGGGGGCCACCATGCCAGCTCGAGCACCGCCCTCGATCGACATGTTGCACAAGGTCATGCGACCTTCCATCGAGAGCTCGCGCACGCCTTCTCCGCGGTATTCGATGACGTAGCCCTGGCCGCCGCCGGTGCCGATCTTGGCAATAACCGCGAGGATGACGTCCTTCGCGGTGACGCCGTCGGGCAGCGAGCCATTGACGGTGACCGCCATCGTCTTGAACGGCTTCAGCGGCAAGGTCTGCGTGGCCAGCACGTGCTCCACCTCGCTGGTGCCGATGCCGAAGGCCAGCGCCCCGAAGGCGCCGTGGGTCGAGGTGTGGGAGTCGCCGCACACGACGGTCATGCCCGGCTGGGTGAGGCCGAGCTGGGGGCCGACGACGTGCACGATGCCCTGGTCGGCACTGCCGAGCGGAAACAGCGGCACGTCGAACTCCGCGCAGTTCTTACGCAGTGCCTCCACCTGTGCGCGCGACACGGGGTCGGCGATCGGCTTGTCGATGTCGATTGTGGGGACGTTGTGGTCCTCGGTGGCCAGGGTGAGATCGGGACGGCGTACGGGCCGCCCGGTGGCGCGGAGGGCGTCGAATGCCTGCGGGCTGGTGACCTCGTGGACGAGGTGGAGGTCGATGTAGAGCAGGTCTGGCTCGCCTTCGGCGCGGCGCACCACGTGCGCATCCCAGACCTTCTCGGCCAGCGTCTTGCCCATGTGCACTCCTTCGGGGAATGGCAACAGGGTAGCCGCGCATGCAAGAAGGCCCGACCCCGAGGGGTCGGGCCTTCTTGCGGTCCGCGGATCGGTGGATCCGCGGACCTCCGCGTAGCCCCGACGGGATTCGAACCCGCGCTACCGCCTTGAGAGGGCGGCGTGCTAGGCCGCTACACAACGGGGCCATGCGCACGCGAGAGAGCACGTGCACTCGCTGGGGTACCAGGACTCGAACCTAGACTAACTGAACCAGAATCAGTTGGGCTGCCAATTACCCCATACCCCATGGGACCTCAGGGC
>JBJTIQ010000020.1:0-5847 GCA_046095085.1 Actinomycetota bacterium
TCCACATTGCGATCGAGGGGTGACCCCACGAGGAGTGTCGGATTGTTGAGGAAGGCATTGGCGGCAAGTTCGCGGCTGAGTGATGCGAGCCCGACCTGCGTGAAGTCGCCGGGGGTCCAGGTGGGGGGCGCCGCATGGTCGAGCGCGGTGACGAATATGGACATGGTGCCGTCACGGTTGTCGACGATCTCGACAAGTTGCTGCTGCTGGGGGAAGTCGACGCACGACGCGGTGGTGATCTCCCAGAAGCCGCCCGTCCCGCTTTGCTTGATGTGAGCGGTAATCGTGTTGATGTGCGTGTGGCCGTTCAGCCAGGCGATGCACGCGGGGTACTGCAGCAGCATCGCGACGAACTCCTCCGCGTGGATCAGCGGCTGGCCTCCCCACACTGGCTTGGCATCGTTTTCGATCGTGAGCGAGTTGTGATGACTGCACACGATGGCCAGGATGCCGGCTGACTGGCACTGCTCCAGTTGCCCCTGCAGCCAGTCGAACTGGTCCTGGGGCACGGCGCCGTCCGCCCCTGCCGCGAGATTGCAGGTGTCGAGGCCGAAGACGCGCAGGTAGGGCGCGAGGTCTGCTGTCCACCACGTCTGGCCGGAGTCCACATTGGCCTGGGTCCAGCCGTGGCCGACCGGGCCGGGGACGGGGGGAGAGTCGAGGTGCGCTTGCATGAACTGTGTGCGCTCGAGCAGCTTGCGTTGCGGATCCGGCGTCACGCTCTTGATGCCGGGCATGAACCCGAACTGCTGGCGGAGCGCGTTGATCGCCATCGGCGCGGGGCTGAGGTCGCACACGAACCCCTGCACCCACTTGACCGCGAGCGCGTCGCCGGTGGCGGCCTTGCGATCACTGACGGCCCAGGCGTAGAGCTCGGGATCAGCACGGAACGTTCCCATGAACATCGCGTCGTGGTTGCCGTAGACGGCGTACCACGGCACGGGCAATCCCTGCGACTCGACAGGGTTGGTCACCGCCGCCTCGAGCATGCCGGGGATGGTAGGGAAGCCATAGGGCCCATAGGCATCCCCGCTCGGATCATCCGGGTGGTAGGCGTAAGTGGACTCCGCCCAGACCTGCGGGCCCTCGTAGGCGCCAGCGGCGCCCGAGTTGGCGGTGACGTCCTTGCCGTCGAGGATGTCGATGTACCAGCGGGTCTCGAGTTGCGAGAGGTTGTCGGCGCTGTCACCTGTGCTTAGGGCTGCCGCGAGTGGGGCGCCAGTGACGGCGCTGGTCTGCGACGCGGCGATGCTGTCGACCATCGACGACAGCACGTGGACGGTGAGGGTGTCCTGTGGGCGGCAGGCGTCACCAAAGGTCGTGGGAGCGATGCTCTGCATGGCATCCATGCGCGCAGGACTCTGGGCATCGATCAGGTGAATGTCGGACAAGTGCGCCATGTAGTAGAGAGAGCGGCGGGATGAGGAGCGGTTGGCATCTGCCTCCCGGCCGAGTACGTCGTACCTCGGGATGAACGCCTCCCCGGCTCCCGCCAGAAGCGTTCGGTAGCTGCCGCGCACCGGCTGGGCCGACATACGGATGGTCTGCAGAAGGGTGGTGGGGGCGTCGGCGAGACGCAGCGGCGCCGCGAGGGCGCGCCCCATCACCTCGCGTGACACGCCCCACGCGGCCGCGAGGGCTGCGGTGCCGGCGAGGAATCGACGTCGGGACAGTCCCACGGCCACCTCCGGGGTGAGCCTATGCAGCCTGGATCGTGCAGGTGGGCATTCCGACGAAGGCGGCTCCGTGTCCTCACGTAGGCTGGCCGACCGTGGCCATCCCCGATATCTCGGAATCCCTCGCCGAGCTCGAGCAGACGCTGTCGAGCATCGAGCAGGTGCTCGACGTGCCACGCCTTCGCGAGCGTGCCGCCGAGTTGGAGGTCGAAGCATCGGCGCCCAACCTGTGGGACGACCAGGCCAATGCCCAGCGGATCACCTCGCAACTGGCCCTGGTCCAAGGAGACATCCGCCGCGTGGAGGGGCTGCGACGCCGCCTCGACGACCTGGGCGTGCTCGTCGAGCTCGCCGAGGGGGAGGACGACCAGGCCACGTGGGACGAGGCTGCGCGCGAACTCGACGAGCTGCGCACGGCCATCGGCGAGATGGAGGTGCGCACACTTCTGTCGGGTGAGTACGACGCACGCGAGGCACTGATCACCATCCGCTCTGAGGCGGGCGGAGTCGACGCGGCCGATTGGGCAGAGATGCTCCTGCGCCTGTATACCCGCTACTGCGAGAGGCACGGTTGGCCCTTTGAGGTCTACGACACGTCCTACGCCGAAGAGGCCGGCATCAAGTCCGCGACGTTTGCGGTCAAGGCGCCCTACGCCTACGGCACGCTCTCGGTGGAACAGGGCACGCACCGGCTCGTGCGTATCTCGCCGTTCGACAATCAGGGACGGCGCCAGACTTCCTTCGCCGCTGTTGAAGTCGTGCCCGTCCTGGAGCAGACCGACCACATCGAGATCCCCGAAGACGAGATCCGGGTTGACGTCTACCGCTCGAGCGGCCCCGGTGGCCAGGGGGTCAACACGACCGATTCTGCGGTGCGCGTCACCCACCTGCCCACCGGGATCGTCGTCTCATGCCAAAACGAGCGGTCTCAGCTGCAAAACCGCGCGACCGCGATGGCGGTGCTGCAGGCCAAGCTCCTGCAGAGGCAGCGCGAGGAGGAGCGGGCCAAGATCGATGCCCTCAAGGGTGACTCGGCCGGCTCCTGGGGCACCCAGATGCGCTCTTATGTGCTGCACCCCTACCAAATGGTGAAGGACCTGCGCACCGAATACGAGACGGGCAACACCGCGGCCGTGCTCGACGGCGAGATCGACGACTTCATCGAAGAGGGAATCCGCTGGCGAAAGCGCCAGGAAACCCCGGTCTGAGCGACTAGTCTGTGACTATGTCGACCTACTCCGTTGAACCCGAGGATCGCTCGTGGACCGTCACCAAGGTCGTGTCGGTCATCGTGGCCATTCTCACCGCTGCCTACATGCTGCCGTGGTGCATCGCGTGCGTCCGCGACGTCCCGCATTGGCTGGTCTTCTGGATCAACCTGCTGCTCGGCTGGACGATCATCGGCTGGATCGTGGCTCTCGTCATGGCGCTCCGGGCCCAGCGGCTCACCGTTCGCCCCTAGGGCTACGTGGATTTCCCCCCATTGGCGCCCCGTGGGGGAAGCCGTCGTGGTCGGCTTGAGGCCTCCTAGCCCGTAAACTCCTCGGGTGATCTTGTTCGAGAACGTGACCAAGCAGTACCCCACGCAGACCCGCCCCGCCCTCGAGGATGTCTCCCTCGAGGTCGAGAAGGGCGAGTTCGTGTTCCTCGTGGGGCCCTCCGGCTCGGGCAAGTCCACCGTCTTGAGGCTCATCCTCAAGGAGGAGAGCCCCAACAACGGCCGGGTATGGGTCCTGGGCAAGGACCTCAACCGCCTGTCCAACTGGAAGGTCCCCACGCTCCGCCGCAAGATCGGCACCGTCTTCCAGGACTTCCGCCTCCTGCCCAACAAGACCGTCTTCGACAACGTCGCCTTCGCCCTCGAGGTCATCGGCAAGCCCCGCTCCACGGTCCAGCGCATCGTTCCGGAGGTCCTCGAACTCGTCGGCCTCGAGGGCAAGGAGCAGCGCATGCCCGACGAGCTCTCGGGCGGCGAGCAGCAGCGCGTGGCCATTGCCCGCGCCTGTGTCAACAAGCCGGCGATCCTGATCGCCGACGAGCCCACCGGCAACCTTGACCCGGCCACCTCCGAAGGCATCATGAAGCTCCTCGAGCGCATCAACCGCACGGGCACGACGGTGGTGATGTCGACCCACGACGCCGCCATCGTCGATCAGATGCGCAAGCGCGTCATCGAGCTAGAGCAGGGCCATCTAGTGCGCGACCAGTCGCGCGGTGTTTACGGATACGCCCGGTAGGTCGACATGAGAGCCCGCTTCGTCATGAGCGAGGTCTGGAACGGACTTCGCCGCAACCTCACGATGACCATCGCCGTCATCATTACCGTCGGTGTCTCCCTCGCTCTCTTCGGCGTCTCCCTGCTGGTCCGGGCGCAGGTCGACACCATGAAGGACTTTTGGTACGACAAGGTCGAGGTGTCGATCTTCCTGTGCAACGACAACTCCGAGACTCCGTCGTGCTCAGGCGGCAAGGTCACCGACGTCCAGAAGGACCAGATCGAGGCTGACCTGGAGTCGCTGCAGCCCCTGGTGCAGGAGATCTACTTCGAGTCGCAGCAGGAGGCCTACGACCGATTCGTCGTCCAATACCGCAATTCGCCGATCATCGACAGCGTCACTGTCGATGCTCTGCCCGAGTCGTTCCGGGTCAAGCTCTCCGATCCGACCAAGTACGACATCGTGGCGTCGGCATTCGAGGGCAGGCCCGGGGTCGAGCAGGTCAACGACCAGCGCCAATTCCTCGAGAAGTTCTTCCAACTCCTCGGCGGCCTCCAAGCCATCGCCCTGGTCATCGCCATCGCGATGCTCGTCGTGACCGTGCTGCTCATCGTCAACACCATGCGGGTGGCCGCCTTCAGCCGTCGCCGCGAGACCGGCATCATGCGACTGGTCGGCGCCTCCAACTTCTACATCCAACTTCCATTCCTCCTGGAGGCCGCCATCGCCGCGGCGATCGGTGCGGCGTTGGCCACCGGTGGCCTCATGCTGGTGAAGGCCTTCGTCGTCGACCGAGTCCTCGCACCGGCCTTCCAGTTCACCGCCTTCGTCGGGTGGGACGCCGTGGCCAGCATCGTGCCGATCCTGTTCATCACCGGCATCGTCCTGGCGTGCGTCGCTGCCTTCCTCACCCTGCGCAAGTATCTCCGCGTGTGAGGCGACCGTGCCCAGAGAGCAGGGTCGCAAAGTCGTCGCCCAAAACAGGAAGGCTCGGCACGACTATGCCGTCGACAGCACCGTGGAGGCCGGGATCGTCCTGACGGGCACCGAGGTCAAGTCCCTACGTGCCGGCCGCGCGACGCTGACCGACGGCTACGCCACGATCGACAACGGCGAGGTCTGGCTCCGCGGGGTGCACATCCCCGAATACGACCTCGGCACGTGGACCAACCACGAGCCGCGTCGCGCACGCAAGCTGCTGCTCAAGCGCGACGAGATCCGCAAGATCACGGCCAAGACGCAGGCCAAGGGCTTCACGCTCATCCCATTGGCGCTGTACTTCAAGGACGGCTTCGCCAAGGTCGAGATCGCCCTGGCGACCGGCCGCAAGCGTCAGGACAAGCGTCACGCCATTGCCGAGCGCGAGGCCAAGCGCGAGACTGAGCGCGCGACGGGTCGCCGGACGAAGGGTATCGAGTAATGGGTGAGGACTCCGGGTCGGTGAGCGACCTCGAGCGGATGCTCGATGACCTCTTCCCCTATCGCCGCATCACCGAGACCTACCGGCGCGTGCCTGAGGCTGGTGCCCCCCGCGAGGAGGTCCTGACCGAGATCGCCGCCATGTCCAAGGCCGAAGACGCCGTGGGCGATGCGGGGCGCGTGTCCGGAAGCCTCTACAGCGGTGATCACGAGCATTACCACTTCCTCGCACAGGTCTTCGAGCACTTCGCGCACGCCAACGTGCTGCAGCGCGACATGTATCCCTCGGCCACGAAGTTCGAGGGCGAGATCATCGCGATGGCCGCCGACCTCTTCCACGATCCGCAGCCGGTCGGCGTCGTGACATCGGGGGGCAGTGACAGCCTCGTGCACGCCCTCTACGCCTATCGCGAGGATGCTCGCGAGCGCCGCGGCGTGCGCATGCCCAACGTCGTGCTGCCCGTCTCGGCTCACGTGGCGCTGCGCAAGGGCGCGCACTGGATGGGTATCGATGTGCGCGACGCGCCGCTCACCGA